>NZ_JBSFUK010000010.1:0-231327 GCF_053591755.1 Streptomyces sp. NPDC002926 | reverse complement strand
CGATACTAACTGCACCCCCTCTTGTTCAGACTCGATGGGGGGGGGCCCCACCCCCCCACGCCCGACCTGATCGCGGCGGCGCCCCCGGCACGCTCAGCGTGCCGGGCCAGTCCCTTCTCACCCTGTGTCGGTCACTTCGCCTGAACGCCGAACCCACGCAGATAGTTCTTGAAGCCGCAGCGAACATTGGACTTCTGGCCGGGGCCCACCCACGGGCCGTACACGGTGTGCGTCACCACGTGCTCGCGGGCTCCCTGCACCTGGTCGCACGTAAGCTTCACCCGGTGCTTGCTGACGGCCTTGCCGCCGCCGGCCTTGCACGTCGAGTAGGCCGTGGGACGCCCGAGCTTGTCCATCGACGCGTAGCCCTTACAGCTGTACTTGCCGGCCGCCTGAGCCGGAGCTGCCGCGATCAGTCCGGTCCCCGCAGCCCCCATCATCACGGCGAGCGTTCCCGTGGCGAACTTCTTCCCCCAGCGCATGTGCTTCCTTTCCGCGGCCGGGCAGCGCGACGGAGGGTCATGTCTCGTCGAGCTGCAATTCCGGCCGATCAGCCAACTTCGCCCCAGCTCGGGCGAATGCAGGGAACGTATCCACTCGGATCATGGCGAAGCAACCTGCGCGGGCCGATCTGAGCAATACTTGAGAAAGATCCACTTCCGGCCCGCCCGCCCGGGGCGGGGCCGGAAGTGTGCTGCTCAGGGGCAGGTCAGCGGATTCCGCGCAGTCGGCGCCACGGGGTGAACGTGAACACCGCCCCGCCCAGCAGGATCACCGTGCCGGCGACCAGGGCCAGTGCGCGCAGTGCGCCGTTGTCCTCGGCGCCCGTCTGGGCGAGGCCGCCGGACGTGGTGCCGGACGTGGTGCCGCCGCTGCTGTCGCCGCCCGACGCGCCGCCCGGCTGAGCCGCGGTGTCGAGCTCGAGGGAGACGGCCGCCGAGCCCTTGACCGTGCACGGGATGCCGATCTTCTGGCCGCCCAGGGTGACGTCGATCGTGAGGGTGCCCGGGCTGAGCGTTGACTTGCCGCTGGCGCCCGGTTTGTACGTCCCGGTCATATCAGGCAGGTCCACCGGCTTTCCCTGCTCCAGCGGGTCCTTGTTGGCGGGGCCTGTGACGGGGACGGTGCCCTTGTCGACGCCGCCGAGAAGGACCGCCATGGACGGCTTGAGGGCACCCGCGGGGAGCGCCGCCGGGCTGTTCATGACGCCCTTGGCGGTCTTGACGACCAGGTCGTAACTGCCGCCGTTCTTCTTGGCGTTGATCGTCACCTTGGAGTTGATGCTCGCCGGGCCCGGCGACTTGCACGCGAAGGTCACTGCGACCTCCTTGCCGGGGAAGTCGCTCCGGCCGCCGTCGCCACCGCCAGAGGTCGTACCACCGGAGTTCGTACCTCCGGACGTCGTGCCGCCGGAGGTTGTCGTACCACCCGAGGTGGTTCCGCCGCTCGACGTGCCGCCGGACGTGCCGCCGCCGTCCGACACCTTGATCGTCGCCCCGGCCTTGACCGTCTCCTTCGGCGTGCACTTGGTGTCGGTGGACATCGGCTTGGAGACGTTGATGTTGTACGCGTCGGGCGTCAGCGTGACCTCGCCCGCCTTGGTGAGCTTGACCTTGCCCTTCATGTCGGACAGCTTCATCGGGCTGTTCTTGGGGATCGGCGGGTTCGTCCGCGACCCCTCCATCGCGATGTCCGCGGTCTGCGCGCCGGCCGCCTTGAGCGTGCCGGTGGGCTTCACCGTGTCCTTCTCCAGGTCGATGATGTCGGGGTTCTTCGAAGCCGCCTCGACGAACTTCCACACCACTTCGACCTCATCGCCCACCTTGGCCTCGGCCGGCGCGGTGATCTCGACCTTGGTGGTGCCCTGAACGGCTGGCAGGCCCGAGATGGGCGGTGGGATGCACTCCGTCCTGTACGAGACCTCGGCTGCCTGGGCGGGGCTCGCGGCCAGCACAATCCCCGCGCCGCCGAGCATCAGCGCGACTCCGGCCGCGCTCATCCTCCGTTGCGTGCTCACGAATGTCCCTTCGTCGTGGACCGGTTCTCTGACGGTGCGGAGTCAGGTGTGAACCACGGCAGAGCCGCCGTGGTGGTCGTGGTGCTCTTCGGCGTCGCGGGAGGCCGCGTGCGGGACCGGGAGCCGGGGCGGCGGAACGCGGGCAGCTGGACGGTGCGGTGGCGGCCGTTGCCGCGCGGGCGGAGGCGGTCCACGATCGCCATGCCGATACGGAAGACGGCGGCCGGTACGACGACGGCCAGCAGCAGCCAGAAGATCGTGACGCCCCACGGCCGGCCGACACCCCACGGCTGCTCGACGAGCACCTTGGTGCCGTACTTCACGGAGACCTGGTAGTCGCCGTGCGACCCGGCGGACAGCTGGACCGGCAGCTTGACCTGCACTTTCTGACCCGGCGCGATGGTGCCGCGCCACTGCTGCTCCTCCCACTGCGGGGCGAAGACGCCGTGCGCGGTGCCGACCTGGAAGACAGGGTCGCGCACAGGCGCCGAGCCGAGGTTGCCGATGGTGAACTCGAGCCGGCGGGACGGCGGGGCGCCGAAGAAGACGAGGACGCCGGAGTCGCCCTCGAGCCGGGCGGCGGCGAGGACGGCCAGCCTGCCCGCGCCGGTCTGCCGTGGCAGCGGCGCGGTGGGATGGCCCGCGACGGTGAACGGGGCGTCGACGACAGTCTGTTCACCGGTCACGGTCGCCACGTGCACGACGCAGGGGCAGGGCTTGGGCGGCTCCGCGACCGGCATCTCCTTGCTGAAGGACCCCTTGGCGTCGGTGGTGACGGCGCGGCCGTCGGAGTTGGCGCAGGCGTTGGTGCCACCGATCACGCCTCCGGCGGGCAGAGCCTGCCCGCAGATGAGCAACATGAGGAGCGTGCCCGGCCGCCATCCGGTGCCGCTGACGGTGATGTCGCCGCCCTTGCCGGCCTGCGCCCGGGAGAGCTTGACCTCGGGCTTTGTGTCGGCCGCGGAGGCGGGGAGTGCGGGCAGGAACAGCAGAGGGAGCAGGGCGAGGAGCAGGGCGGTGAGGAGGACGGGAGGGAGGACGAGCGTCTTCGGGGCGCCGGCCGTGGCGACTCCCCCACCCCGCGCCTTCCCTGAATCAGGGACAAGCCCCCGGCCCCCGGCCGCGTCGGCTCCGGGCACGCCGGCTTCGTACATCGTCATGCTCCCGACCTCGCCGACTCGTCCTCGTTGCTGGTCTGTTCAGGCGTCGGGCGGGGATCCGCAGGATGCCGGCGGTACATCAGCCAGGTTGGGGTGCCGACCGCTGCCACCAGCGCCACTGCCACCGCCGCCACCCACAGCCACGGGACGAATGCCGCCGATGCTGTCGCCTCGCTCCGAGCGGCGCCCTCTGCCGTGACCTGGACGCGGACGTCCACGGAGTCCAGCGACGGCGGGTCCAGCCACTTCTCCGTAAGGGATACGCGCCGGCCGGGCAGCAGTTCCACCGAAAGAGTGCGGGGCGGCCGGCGCAGCACCTCGCCGAAGAGGCCGTCCGCCCGGACTGCGAGGCGCGGGGTCAGGGCCGTGTTGCCGCGGTTCACCAGGCTGTAGTGGATCGCGCCACCGGAGACCGACACGTCCTCGACCGTGAGCGCTGCCAGAGTCGGGCCGCTCACGCGCAGCTGGATCCGTACGCCCGCCTCACGGTCGCCGGACTCCACCACGACCGCACCCGGGTGGTCGCCGGGGAGCGCGCCCGCAGGGACGGTGACCGAGAAGGGGACCTCTGCCCTGGTCCGGGGCGGGACCGTCAGCCGGTTCGCGGCGAGCGTGATCCAGGTGCTCGCGGCATCGGAGCGCCGCGGGCCCCGTACGGCGGGCGCGCCGCCCGCGGTGTTGATCAGGTCGGCGGACCGGAGCCGGACGGCGAGCGGTTCCGCGCCCCGGTTCGTCACGGACAGCTTGTCCTCGAGGACGGTGCCGGGCACGCCCTCCATATAGACGTACGGTCTGCCACCGCCCGCCGCCGGCTGCGCCGTCCACGTCGGTCCGCCGGACGCCCACACGGCAGGGGCACACAGCACGCAGAGCACACACAGCAGCGCGGCGAAGGCGGCGGCGAGGCGTGAGCGCACGTGCACGGGTCAGCTCGCGGTGCGCTGTCCGCGCCGGGTCAGCCACAGCACCCCGGCCGCCCCGGCCAGCAGGACCGTCCCGCCGAGCGTGCCGAGCGCGAGGGCCGAGTCGAGCGGGCCGGTCCTGGGGAGTTCGCCGCCCGACTGGGCGTTCTGCATGCCGCCGTCGGAACCGCCGCCGCCCGAACCGCCGCCCGCGGCCTTGACGTCGAGTTCCAGCGAGGGCCTGGGGTTGTTCTTGGGCGTGCATGTCGTCGTCGTACCGAGCGCCTTGATCGTCAGCACTCCCGCGGTGAAGGTGGCCCTGCCGCTCTTCCTCGGGGTGTACGTGCCCGTCAAGTCATTGATTTTGATGGGGGTGTTGGCCGGGATCGCCGTCTCGTTCGCGGGCCCGGAGACCGTGACCGAGCCTTCCTCCGCGCCTCCCAGCCTGATCAGCGCGCTCGGATTCATCGCGCCCTTGCCGAGCTCCACCGGGCTGGAGGAGACGCCCTTCTGGAAGGACATCGTCAGCCGGTAGCCGGTGCCGCTCCTGACGCTCTTGATGTCGATCGGCGAGACCGCGCCTTTTGGCCCGATCGGGGTCTGACACTGGTAGTCGACGTCAACGACACTGGCATGGGCGGCAGGGGCGGCCATCAGCACCACCGAGCCCGCCACCGCTGCTGCCAGCGAGAGAGCTGTCCGCTTCTGGTACGACACCTCGAGTTCCCCTCATGCCGGAAGTTACTGCCGGATGTCCCCGAAGTTACTGACGACACATCAGATCGGGCGCTCAAGGTACGCCTGGGACCTTGGGGAGGGAAGACAAAGAGCACGCCGTATTGACGTGCTCTACAAGAGATTCAGAACCTGTCGCGGACCGCCGCGCGGCGCGCTACGACGGCGCGGCGAGTTCCGCCCAGACCGTCTTGCCCGGCGCGCCGGGCACTCGTACAACTCCCCAGTCCAGACAGAGACGTTGGACGATGAACATCCCGTGTCCGCCGGGCCGTCCGGCCCGGTGCGGGGTACGCGGGGAGGGCTGGCCCGCGCCGCGGTCGGAGACTTCCAGGCGCAGCACTTTCCCGTCGCAGCGGACTTTCAGCTCTTCCGGACCCTCGGCGTGCAGGCAGGCGTTGGTGACCAGTTCGGAGACGACCAGCAGCACATCCTCGGCCGCCGCCCGCCGGTCGGCGCTGGCGGCGGGCAGCCAGCCCCAGTCGCGCAGCGCCTGACGGGTGAAATCGCGGGCCAGCGGAACGATGCCGCTGGCGCTGCCCAGGGCAACACTGCGCACCGCACCGCCGGGTGCCCGGGAGGTAGGGCCGGCGCCGTTCGGCTCGGGGCCGGCGTCGCCCGGCGGTTGCTGCCGGGTGGTGCTCATCAGCGCTTCACCTCACCGATTCACCGATTTGCCATGACATGACTACACAGAGTGCTGAGTTATCAACCTTCCGCGGGGTTCTCCTGCCCTGCCGAATGCTGACAACACCTACCACGCCTACGCGGCGCGCGTGATGCGGACAACAGGGGGGACGATCAGCCGGAGAGGGCCGCTTCGAGGGAATCATGCACAGTGAAAACCGCCTCTGCCCCGGTGATCTCGAAAACCCTGGCCACCACGGGCAGCATCCCCGCCAGATGGACCCCGCCCCCGGCAGCCTCGGCCTTCAGTCGCGCGCCGAGCAGCACATTGAGCCCGGTGGAGTCGCAGAATTCGAGTTCCGAACAGTCGATGACCAGTCGTACCCGGCCCTGATCGAGCGCTTCGTCCAGTGGCGCGCGCAACAATTCGGCCGTGTGGTGATCCAACTCACCCGCCGGTTTCACCACCTCGCTGTGACCTTCGGTGCGAACCTCGACCTGAAGCCGGCCCAGGTTCGCACTGCCGACCGTCCCGCGGTCCATGCCCGTCCCTCTTCGCCGTGTCGCGCTGCGTCGTGCGCCGCGTCGCCGTCATGTCATCCGAGTGTCGTTCCCTGCGTCGAGCACCGTCGGTGGACAGCGCGGACGCCCGACGAACAGTACGCCTTTCGTACGCCGACGGGTAGCCGAACTCTCTACCAAATCCGACACATAGGACATATGACACTTGCAACTGTCCATGCCGACCGGGTAGGCCTAGTAAAGACACAACCGACACGGCCGGCTTTGGAGGCGCCGCTCACCGCAGCAGACAGGTATTGGCATCGGCGGCCATATGCCGAGAACGATGGAGGAGACCATGGCACCCCGGCTCGACGCATCGCGTACCCCCACCGTGCCGTCGGCACTGCCCACCCCCGCAATCGAATCCGAGAACCTGGAGAACCTGGAGAGCCCGGACGGGCTGGACGGGCTCCCGGTGATCCCTCCCTTCAACGAGGTGGGGCCCCTTGACGCGCGCGCCCTGTCGAAGACGCTCTTCGGGCGCCTCGAGTCCCTCGAGGAGGGCACGCACGAGTACGCCTACGTGCGTAACACTCTCGTCGAACTCAACCTGGCGCTGGTCAAGTTCGCCGCCTCCCGGTTCCGCTCCCGCAGTGAACCGATGGAGGACATCATCCAGGTCGGCACGATCGGCCTGATCAAGGCGATCGACCGCTTCGAACTCAGCCGCGGCGTCGAGTTCCCGACCTTCGCGATGCCGACCATCGTGGGCGAGATCAAGCGATTCTTCCGCGACACCAGTTGGTCCGTGCGGGTACCGCGCCGCCTCCAGGAGCTGCGGCTCGACCTCGCGAAGGCCGGCGACGAACTCGCCCAGCAGCTCGACCGCGCGCCCACCATCGGCGAACTGGCGCAGCAGCTCGGCATCAGCAACGACGAGGTCGTCGAGGGCATGGCCGCGAGCAACGCGTACACCGCGAGCTCGCTGGACGCCCAGCCCGAAGAGGACGAGACCGAGGGCGCGCTCGCGGACCGCATCGGCTACGAGGACCACGGACTCGAGGGCATCGAGTACGTCGAGTCGCTGAAGCCGCTGATTGCAAGCCTTCCGCCACGGGACCGTAAAATCCTCTCCCTGCGTTTCGTCGCCAACATGACGCAGTCGGAGATCGGCGAGGAGCTCGGAATCTCGCAGATGCATGTGTCCCGGCTGCTGTCCCGCACGCTGGTCAGGCTCCGGAAGGGCCTGACGCTGGAGGAGTGAACGGGGACGCGCCGCCCAGGCCGTTGGAAGGGCCCATTCCGTCAAGGAATGGGCCCTTCCCCGTTATTGACGGGGCAGTCCTGATTGGTCCACATTGAGCCAGGGGTAGGTGGGGGGACGAACATGGCTCTTGGGGAGGGCTGCCCTACGGCGTACGCACCACTGGAAGCGCTGATGGGCCGCCGTCTGGGCAGGGAATGTCTGTACGTGCCGTCGTGCCGTATCGGGCTCTATGTGGCCCTGCGCCATTGGTGCCCGCCCGGCGGGCGGGTGCTGATGTCACCGGTCAACGACGACGTCATCTTCTTCGTGGTGCTCGCCGCCGGACTGCGTCCCGTCCAGGCCCCGCTCAGCGCCGAGGACGGGTCCATCGACACGGCCGCCGTCCCCGACTCCGTATGGCGCGGGCTGTCCGCCGTAATCACCACCAATCTCTACGGAAATCCCGATCCGGTCCCCGAACTGCGCGCCCGCTGCGACCAGTTGGGTATCCCGCTCATTGAGGACGCCGCGCACGCGATCGGCAGCGAGGTGGCCCGGCGGCCGGTGGGCACCTTCGGTGACGCCTCCGTATTCAGCCTCTCCAAGCACACCGGGGCCAAGACCGGCGGATTCCTCGCCGTCGGGGATCCGGCGCTGCGGCCTGCACTGGAGCGGGCACGGGACGAACTCCTCGAACCGGCACGGCTGTCGGCGGAGATCTCCTACCGCCTGCGACCGTACGCCGAGGCCGGTGTGCGCGGACTGCGACTCGTCCGGGCAGCCCGCGCCACCCAGCGGCTGCTCGGTCTCGAGGAGCGCGAGGACATCCGGATGGAACTGCGGCCGGGCGAGCTCAAGCAGGCGATGTCCGCCGCACCCGCGCTCGCGGACTTCCACTCCTGGATACGCGTGGACATGCACGACTACCGGCTCAGACCCGGCGGGCTGCGGCTGCGGCGTACGCATCGGCTGCTGACCCGCCTCGACCACCGGCTGGCCGCACACCTCGCCGGCACCCGGCGGCTGTCCGCCACCGAGTGGGCGCTGCCGCGGCCGGGACCGGCGCAGCCCCTGTTCCGGGTGCCGCTGCTGGTCGAAGACCGTGACGCGGCCATCGCCGCACTCGCCCGCCGCCGGATCACGGTCGGCTACCTCTACGACCCGCCGCTCGACGCGTACGCCGGCGAGGTCTTCACCGACCCCTCGCCCGCGCCGGGCCCGGCCGCCTGGTTCGCCCGGCACGCCCTGCCCGTCGATCCGCTCCGCGCGGAACAGGTGATATCCGTCCTCACGGAACTGCGCGCACGGCCCGCCCGGCCGCCCGGAAGAGCCGGAACCGCGCCGCCCACACAGGGCGAGCACGGTGTCTGACACCACCCGGCTGCGCAAGCCGTCGGATGCCGTGCCGCCGGCCGCCCCGGACCTGTCCGGGGCGGCCGAAGCGCCGGTGAGCGCGGCACCCAGCGGTGACTCCATGTTCCGCAACGCCTACGCGCTGATGCTCTCCACCGGCGTCTCCGCCGCGCTCGGCCTCGGCTTCTGGCTGGTCGCCGCCCGGTACTACACCAAGGAGTCGGTCGGCGAGGGCTCTGCCGCCATCGCCGCGATGCGGCTGCTGGCCTCCATCACCGCGACCACGATGATCGGCGCGGTGGTGCGGTACGTGCCACGGGCCGGACGGGCCACCGGGCCGCTGGTGTGGCGGGCGTACGCGGCCAGCTCGCTGGTGGTGTGCCTCGCCTCCGTGGCGTTCCTGTTCACGCTGGACCTCTGGGGGCCTTCGTACGCGCCTCTCGGCGGACTCACGGCGGGCGCGGTCTTCACCGCGTCCTGCGTCGCCTGGGCGCTGCTGACCCTCCAGGACGGGGTGCTGACCGGGCTGCGCAAGGCCGTGTGGGTGCCCGTCGGCAACGCCGTCTTCTCCATCGGCAAGCTGCTGCTGCTCGCTCTCTTCGCCACCGCCATGCCCGTCCTCGGCATCTTCGTCTCCTGGGCCGCGGCCATCGGCCTGTCCGTACTGCCGCTGGGCTGGCTGATCTTCCGCAGGCTCATCCCGCGGCAGGCCGCGGCCGACAGCGACCGCGAACCGCCCGGCCTCCGCGAGATCGGGCGCTTCCTCGCCGGTGACTCGGTGGGGTCGCTGTTCTCGCTGGCGATGATCAATCTGCTGCCGGTGATGGTCGCGATCCACTTCGACGCCGCGCACAACGCGTACTTCTACATCGCGTACACCGTCGGCGGGACGATGGAGTTCATGGCCATCAACATGGCCTCCTCGCTGACCGCCCACGCCTCGCACAACCCGGAGACGCTGGCCGCCGGGGTGCGCGGCGCGCTGCGCCGGATGGCCGTGCTGCTGGTGCCGGTCGTGCTGTTCCTCGTCTTTTTCGCCCCGCAGATCCTCGCCCCGTTCGGCCACACCTACGCCGAGCACGGCACCACGGTGCTGCGGCTGCTGGCCGCGGCCGCGCTGCCGCGGGTGGCGGTCGAGCTGTACATAGGAGTGCTGCGCGTACAGGGGCGTACGGGCGTGCTCGCGGCGCTGCAGGGCGCGATGTGCGCGCTGGTGCTGGGCAGCGCCACGCTGCTGCTCGGCACCGTCGGGATCCCCGGAGCGGGCCTGGCGATGCTGCTCTCGATGACTCTGATGGCCGCGGTGTCGGCGCCGGGGCTGCGCGCCGCGCTGGCGGGCCGCGAGCCGAAGCCCTCGCGGCTGGGCCGGCTGCTGCACCGGGGGCCCGGGAAGGAGATCGAGTACGGCACGAACTGGGCCCGGAAGGCCGCCGAGCGGCGCGAGCGGGCCGACCGGGACGAACGGGAGTTCGGATCCGACTGGGCGCACCGGACCACGTACCTGCGGGGCGGGCACGACACGGCGACACCCGCACTCGGCATTCCTGTGTACGTGCACGAGCCCGCGAACGAGCGGCCCGCCGCATCCGGCGGCGACGAGGTCGGGCTGACCAGTTGGCTGTGGCTGTGGCTCGGGCTGGCCGCCGCGCTCTTCTGGACTCCGCTCTCCCGCGCCGAGGACCTCGGCCGGCACCGGCTGTCCGGCGGCGAACTGCTCGACGCGCTGCCGCCGGTCACGCTCACCGCGGGCATCCTGCTGGTCGTCGTGTACTGCGCGGCCGTCGCGCTCCAACGGCCGCGGGCCGCCCTGACCGGCGCGGCCCTGCTGGTGACCGTCGCCGCGCTGCACACCTCGCCGCTGCTGCTCGGTATCCGGCCGGAGCCGGCCGAGGGCTCGTGGGCCGAAGCGCTCGCGGACTTCCTCGCCGATGCGGCGGGCCTGGACGGCCCGGCCGGCGTCCTGAGCGTGCTGCCCGCCGCGCTCCAGGTGCTCTGCCTCGGGCTCGCGGCGGTGACGCTGCGCGCGACGGGCGCGGGCGAGCGGCTCACGGCGGGCGCGGTGTGGGTGCTGGCGGTGGCCGGGTGGGCGGCACAGGACACGGTGGCGGCCGCCGCGCTGCCGGTGTTCGCCGGATTCGCCGGGCTGTACGCGGCAGCGGCGGCCGGTGCCGCGATACGGCGCCGCCGCACCGGCCCACGTGCTGTCAGCGGGTCGGCACCGCCTGCTTGAAGTAGCGGTCGGCGCCCGCCTTCCGGTAACCCTCCAGCGCCGGGCCCTCGTTGACGGTGAGGTCGCATTTCGCCTCGGCGGAGGTCGCCCGGTTCCAGTGGACCATCGCCTTCACCTTCGGCATGGTCCCGATGACTTCGGGGATGGCCGAGTACCAGCCGCGCTGCCGGTCCGGATCCGCCGGGTCGGGCGCGGTGGCGAACTCCGCCAGCATCAGCGGTTTTTCCGCCGAGATGTTCTCCAGCAGCCAGTCGTAGGTGGGCCGCTGGGTCTCGTCGAAGTCGTTCCAGTCGGTGGTGTCGTGGCAGCCGAAGTAGTTGTACTGGTCCATGCCGATCCAGTCGACGTAGTCGTCGCCCGGATAGAGCTGTTTCATCACGTCGGCGCTGCCCAGATAGCCGGAGACCGTCCACACCCAGACGACGTTGCCGGCGCCCAGCTTCCGGAACCGGTCGTGCAGATGCCGGTAGGCGGCGACATACTCGGCCGGGGTGCCCGCGCCCTCCTTGATACGGGCGTCGACCTCCTGGTCGAAGGAGAAGAAGACCCGCTTGCCGTACGCCTTGAGGCGGCGGATCTGCGGGTCGATGATCCCGGCGTCGTACTTCCCCGAGGCGATGTTCTTCCAGCCGAGCTGGGTCTCCGTGTAGTTCGCGTGGTGCGGTTCCTTCCACACCGTGGACTCCCAGGCCAGCATCAGCAGGCGGTCCCTGCCGAGCTCCTGCTCGTCGGCGGTGAGCAGTTGGCCGTCGGCCTTGCCACCCGACATGTCGTGGTACGTATAGACGAGATCCAGCTTGCGGCCGATCTTCTTCTCGAACGCGTACACCGGTTCCGTGAGGGAACTGTTCCGGTCGTACGGGATGTAGGCGCCCCACCAGGCCCCGCATCGTGCGACCAGCTTCTCGTCCGGTGCGCAGGACCCGGTCGGCAGCTCGCCGGACGCCGCGTTCCGGGGCAGATCCCGGCCCGCCGAGCGGGCGTCGTCCCCCTTCCCCGCCGTACCGTCGAGGTCACCCGCCCAGACACCGAGCCCGGCGACCAGCAGCGCCACGGCGACCAGGACGACGGCGGTGTATGCCCGCTTGTGGGGCCCCGCGTGGCGGGCGTTCATCAGCCACCGCCCGCGGGCCTGCGTTTGACCCGCTCGGCGGCGCCCTGAGTGGCGGCGGGCAGCGGCAGGCCGGGCAGCGCGGCGACGACGGTCGCGAAGGCGGCCAGCGCCACCAGGAAGGCGGTGGCCGAGAAGGCCCTGACCAGGTAGAGCGAAGTGGCGGTGAGCACACCGAGCGACAGGCTGATCGGCGCGGCCAGCGCGAACGCCTCCAGCCGGGCGCCGGACCGCAGTCCGCTGGGCTGGGGATAGAGCATGGCGAAGCCGGGCCCGAAACAGACGAAGAGCAGCACCGGTATCCAGCGCAGCGGCGAACCGCCGGGCAGCAGGGTCGCGGCCAGGGCCACCCAACCGGAGACCGCCACGGCCGCTCTGAGCTGGTTCTGATGGACCTTCATCGGGTGATCCCCCCGCTTCGGGAGCCTCGTGGGTCTCCTGGCCGGTATTCGAGTACGACGCCGTACGGCTGCTCCTCGACGACCTTGAACAGCGGTGACGCAGACAGGCGCGAGCGCAGCGCGGCGAAGCCGCCGGGCGGCAGCAGGCCTTCGCCCGCGGTGTAGATGTCCTGGGTCCGGGTGAGGATGACGTACGCCTTGGTGCCGCGCGCGATCCCCTTGGCCAGATATCCGGCCGGGTCCTTCAGCATCTTCTCGTTCTCCGGCAGTTCCTGCTCGGCGAAGAACCAGTGCTCCAGCCGGTCGTAGCGGTGCAGTGCCTGCGGGAACGAGCCGGTGGTGGCGAGAATCAGCGTGCCCTCCGCGGCCCGGTCGATGGTCCGGGTGACCATCGCCGTCTCGGCGGGCGCCGTGTAGTACATCTTCTCCTTGCCGTAGTACGACGGCATGAAGCCCGCGACCAGCGCCATCAGCACCAGCGGCAGTGCGACGGCCGCGATCCGGCGCCGCACGGCACCGGCCCGGGTGAGCGGCCTGCGGGCCCCTACGACAGCCGGAACGAGTGCCGCCGCCGCGAAGAACGCCGCGCCCGGAAGCCCGAAGAGGTAGACGCGGAACAGCATTTCGCCGCCGTAGTCGTTGACGGCGAACATCGGTACGGGAGCGGCGGACACCAGCAGTAGCGGCAACGCGCTCCGGGTCAGGCGGCGCCGCGTCACCACCGCGATCCCGGCAAGGGCGGCGACCGCAAGCACCATCACCACATTGGCGCGCCCGGCCAGCTCGGGCCCGGGCCCGGTGAGCTGACCGGCATACCCGGCCCGGGAGTTCTGCATCAGATCGCCGATCGAGTCGCGCAGGGTGCCCAGCGTCTCGACGAACAGCGGCCGCCCCATCGTCAGGTCCCAGATCAGCATCAGCAGCCCGGCGACGACGAGCAGCCCGTAGTTGCGGTAGCGGCGGGTGAGGGTCAGGCCGAGCAGCGAGACGCACAGCATGACCGGTGTGAGCTGGTGGGAGGCGTTGATCGCGGCGATGAGCGGGGCGAGGATGGCGATGCAGACGGCCCGCTGGCGCACCCCGGTGGGCGGCGGCACGGGGGCGGCCACCGGATCGAGACAGGTACGGTCGCGCAGTCTGCCCGCGGATCCCGGCCGTACGAAGTGGCGCAGCACCACGGCCAGTACGGTCAGATGCAGCAGATAGGCGAAGCCCTGCGGGGCCAGATAGTCCTGCCCGACCCAGTTGGCGGCCTGGAAGATCCACAGGGCGGTCCACACCAGCCGCCAGTCCTCGGTGAAGGTGCGGTAGATCAGGACCAGCACCGGCATGACCAGCAGGCCGAGCACGATCGGCGCCCAGTTGAGGTAGGCGGTCGCGCCCTGGAGGCCGAAGGTGCGCACCAGGGCGGCGTTGAGTGAGAAGAAGCCGGGCCACTGGTCGTACGCCGACATGTTGCCCGACAGGGCGGCGTTCGGCCGCAGTTCGCCGTTGAGCAGCAGCTGGTTGATGACCGCGTCGTGCTTGGAGGCCCAGGGGTAGCGCACCGAGTCGTACAGCACGGCGGGCGCCGCCTTGAGCGCGAAGAGCAGTCCGACGCAGTAGGCGGCGGGCCACCAGGGGGCGGTACCGGCGCGGCGCAGACTGAGCAGGAAGCCGCAGGTCAGAACCAGTAGCGAGAGGTAGAAGGCGGCGGGAAGCCGGTCGAGGAGGCCGTAGTCGCCCATGGAGCGGAATCCGATGCGCGGCAGCGCGTACAGCCAGAGGCCGATGCCGAGGAGCAGCGGCAGCCAGCTGAGAAGAAGGTCGGGTCGCAGCAGGTCGGGCGGCCTGCGGGTGCGTGGCCGGGCGGTGTCGCCGGGTGATTCCTGGCCGGTGGCGTCCAGGGCGGTCGAGGGCGAGCTGCGCCCTGTGAGCGGTGCGGGTACGCGTTGACGCACAGTGCGACTCCCCCCACGGATGTGGTCGCGGCCGTCACGCCGCTGTCCCTTCAGCGAAGTATAGGAACTGATTTCGTGTTTGCGTGGCTCTCTGCCCCGGTTGCCTCACTGCCCCCGCTACCCCGCGAAGACCGGGCCCTTCAAGGCCGCGCGGGCCCGCCGGTAGAGCCGCCACCCGACCGTCGGCAGCGAGTCGGGGAACGGCGCGACCGGCGCGCCGCGACCGTCCATCCACGCCTCGACGTCCGCGACGGTGTGGCTGCGGCGCAGTATGAGGCGGGCGATGCGGTACGTCTCGTCGGTGTCCGAGCTCAGTGCGTGCCGCACCGCGACCGCCGACGCGTAGCCCGCGCGGGCGGCGGCCTCGCGCACCGCGCGGCTGTTGTAGCCGTGCGGATAGGCCAGGTGCGTCACCTGATGGCCGAGGACGTCCTCCAGAACCGCCTTGGGCTCGCGCAGTTCACGGTGGAGTGCCTGCGGCGGCAGGGTGTCCAGCTGGGGGTGGGTCACGGTGTGCGCGCCCACCTCCATTCCGTGCTGCTCCAGCAGTGGCGCCTGCGAGAGGGTCATCATCGGCGCGGGCGGCAGCAGACTGCGCCGGCCCGGGGTGATGGCCCCGGTGGTGAGATACGCGGTGGCGGGCAGTGCGCGTGCGGCGAGCGCCTCGGCGGTGGACCGCGGCAGATCGGCGAAGCCGTCGTCGAAGGTGAGGACGACGGGCCGGGACGGCACCGGGGCACGGCCGGCGAGCTGGTCCGCGAGCGCGCCGATAGTGACCGGGGTGCGGCCGCTGGCCACGATCGCGTCCAGCTGCGCGCCGAACTCCCGTGGCGTGACGGTGAACTCGGCGATCCAGTCGGGCGGCTCGTCCATCACTGCGTGGTAGAGCAGCACGGGGATCCGGGGCATTGTCGTACCAGCGCCTCTCACCGGTCGTCCCGTTGCGGCCTGCTGCCCCACGGGAGCGGAACGCCGCGTACTCGTCGGCGTGCCTTGGCATACCCGATCGGCCCGGCCAGCATGCCGCGCCGCTCGAGCCGGGAGAGATGGCGCGGCCACGGATAGTCCTGTACCCCGTGCTCCCCGGGCACTGCTGCGCCGCCCACGTCGCGGTGCGCGGTGATGGATCGGGCGTGCGCGAGTCCGCGCGGCAGTTTTCTCAGCAGTGCGGGCAGCAGCGCGGGCCGGCGGACCAGGACG
This sequence comes from Streptomyces sp. NPDC002926, assembly GCF_053591755.1. NCBI lineage: Bacteria > Bacillati > Actinomycetota > Actinomycetes > Kitasatosporales > Streptomycetaceae > Streptomyces > Streptomyces sp. NPDC002926. The sequence goes on along the minus strand of NZ_JBSFUK010000010.1, from coordinate 215,901 downwards.
GCGGTGAGATACGCGGTGAGGCCCGCGCCGTAGCCGTACGCCTGATTCTTCAGGTCCTGCCAGCTCTCGCGGTGGTGGTGCCAGACCAGCGCGTCGGGGGTGTAGCGCAGCCGGTGCCCGGCGGCGAGGACGCTGACGAAGGCGTACAGGTCGTCGCCGCCCCTGGCCGGGGTGCCGGTGCCGGTGGCGGGGTCGAAGCCGCCGATCTCGCGCAGCACCGTGGCGCGGAAGGCCATATTGGCGCCGGAGCCGAAACTGCCCGCGGTGAACGGGAAGAGCGGTTCGCCGGCGGGCGGGTGCGCCGGGTCGTACTGGCGCGGTGTGAAGCCCTTGGCGAAGCCGCCGTGGCTCTCGAGGAGGATCTGCGCGGGCGTGCGCAGCCGGGCGGGCAGGATCAGCCCGGTCGCACAGCCCAGGCCCGGATCGCCGGCGAAGGGCGCGGTCAGCGCGGTGAGCCAGTGCGGATCGGCGATGACGTCGTCGTCGGTGAAGGCGATGACCGCGCCGTCGGCGGCGGCGACCCCGCGGTTGTGGGCTGCGGCGAGACCCGGTACGGGCTCACGGACGTACCGGGCGCGCTCCCCGTATTTGTGCTCGACCAGATCGTGGGTGGCGCTGGTGACGGGCGCGTTGTCGACGACGACGATCTCGAAGTCCGGGTGGTCCTGGGCGAGCAGCGAATCGAGCGCGCGGGCCAGCTGATCGGGGCGCTCGCGGGTTGCGACGACGATGGTCACCCGGTCCTGTGGTGACCGTGGGCCGGGGGCTTGTGCGGGGTCCCGTGGCCCAGGTGGGCCGGGGGCTTGTGCGGGGTCCCGTGGCCCAGGTGGGCCGGGGGCGTTGGTGGTTGCTGCCCGGTGGGTGGTTTCCTCGTGGGCACCCCGGGAGGTTGCCGCCCAATGGTGGGTTTCCTCGTGGGCACCCGGGGAGGTTGCCGCCCGATGGGTGGTTTCCTCGTGGGCAGCCCAAGGGGTCGGCGGCACATCGTGTGCGAGCTTGGCGCGGGCGGCCGCGGCGACGGCGTCGGCCGGGTCCCGGCCGGGCGGGACGGCGCAGACGACGGTGGCGACGGGCCGGCCGCGGAGCCGGACGAGTGCGTAGACATCACCGCCCCGCACGGGCGGACCCCCGCCCGGCGCGGGTCCGAACCGCAGGACGGCGCCGTCGGGGCCGTCCAGATCCAGCTCGGCCACCTGGATCTCGGCCGGCCACTGTCTCTGCGGTCCCGGTGGCCCCTGTGGTGTGCTCGGCATGCGAATCCCCCGCCTGCTCGGATGTTCCGGCTGTTCAGTTGCCCCGCAACTTGCCGACCTGATTCAGCGCCTTCTGCGCGTATCCGGCCAGCCGCGGCCTGCTGCGTACGAAACTGTGCGCGCGGCGCGACGGTTCGCGGCTCAGCCAGTACAGGGCCGCCCGCGCCCCAGGCAGGACCGAGGAGCCCTCGTGGACCCATAGCTCACCGGTCTTCAGCGCGTCCTTGTACTCGGCGGCCCCGCGCCCCAGGTCGAGCATTCCGATGCCCTCGGCGGCGGCGGACTCCGCCATCCGCAGATGCAGGATCAGACCCGGCGAGTACTTGGCGAACTCGACGTCGTACGCCGGGAACCAGCAGGACAGCACGGTGCGCGAGCGCAGCCCGAAGTGTGCGGCGACGGGCCGGTCGGCGACATACAGCACGGACAGCACTCCGGAGCAGCCGGACGTGCGTGTCCCGTGCAGCAGCCGGACCAGGGTGTTGATCCACTCCTGTGCGAAGCGGTCCCGGCGGCCGGTCCTGCGGTACTGCGCGGACTTCCACTCCATGAGCGCACGCAGCGCGGCCGGGTCGCGCTCGTCGAAGACGAACCGCACCTGGCCCGCCTGCCGCCCCAGCCGGCGCTCCTTGGCCAGGGTGGTCCTGAGGAACTTGGGCGACTGCGCGCGCAGGACCTCCTCGTACGCCGGATATCCCGCGCCGATGTCGATCACGGGAGAGGCGTACTCCTCGGCGGCATCGGGCACGAACATGCCCTGGCTCGCTTCAAGGTTGTCGAACTCCCACGCCGACAGCCCGCAGGCACGCAGCAGCTCACGGGGCGCGATGGTGAGGCCGGAGCGGAGCACGGCGCCCTGGCAGTCGGAGACCCCCAGACCGATCGCGCGTCCGTGGCCCAGTGGCCCTCGTTCGTACGGAAAGAAGCCGACGGGCTCCCTGTCCTCCCACAGCACCGCCACCCTGGCCGCGGGCCGCACGCGGCCGACGGTGAGGGTGAACTCCGGCTCCATGAACGGATTGGCGGGTGCGCCGGTCTTGGCGCGCAGCTCCCGCCAGGCCTCGATCTCTCTCTCGCCCAGCTCGTCCGGTTTCACGACACGAATGCGTACACCGCTCAACTCGACCCCCCGGTCCCTCCCCATGAGCTTTTCCCCAGGACAGGACGCTACCGGCCCATATCCCGACAGGGTAGGGAGCATCGCACTTCTTGTGACCGTTCCGTGAAGGAGTGAGAAAGCGGGATACGCGAGGTGTTCGAGTTCCGGAATCAACTATTCAGCAATGCAGGAGGAGTTGAACGACCCGTATTCGAACAAGGTCGGCTGCTCGTACTATCTGAATGCTCCCGGTCACTCAGGGGCGTTCGACGTGTACGGACCCGGAGCCCGGCCGTGCGCCGCGGTGATCGCGGCCGTCTCAGCCGCACTGGCCGGCCGGCTCGCATGCCGCAGTCAGGAGAGCCCAGTTGACCACCTCACGTGACACCGCGCATCGGATGGACCCGGCCGGAGGCTGCCCGCACGCGGACAACGCCCGGCTGCTCGCCGAGGGCGCGGTCGCACCGGTCGTACTCCCCGGTGAAGTGGCAGGCATGGCGGTGCTCGGCCATGACGCGCTCAAGGAGTTCCTCGCCCATCCCGACGTGGCGAAGGGAGCGGCGCACTTCACCGCGCTGCGCGACGGGGAGATACCCGACGGCTGGCCGCTGAGGACCTTCGCGACGGTGCAAGGCATGACCACCGCCGACGACGCGGACCACCGGCGGCTGCGCTCGCTGGTGAGCAAGGCGTTCACGGCCCGCCGGGTGGGGGAGCTGAGGCCCCGGATCGAGACACTGACGGCGCGGCTCCTCGACGGCCTGGACGAGGCGGCCGCCGCGGGCGGGGGCGTCGCCGATCTGCGGACACACTTCGCACTGCCCCTGCCGATGGGGGTGATCTGCGAACTCCTCGGCGTGGACGCCGAGCACCAGGACCAGCTGCACCATCTGTCGAACCAGGTAGTGAGCACGTCCATCGGCCCGGAGGAGGCGATGGACGCGAACCGCGAGCTGGTGGCGGTGCTCGGGACCGTCGCCGCGACCCGTACGGAGAATCCGGGCGACGATCTGACCAGCGCGCTGATCGCTGCCCGCGAGGAGGACGGCGACAGGCTCAGCCGGCACGAACTGATCGGCACCCTGCTGCTGATGATCATCGCCGGGCACGAGACGACGCTGAACCTGATCACCAATGCCGTACGCGCGGTGTGCGCCCACCGGGACCAGCTGGAACTGGTGCAGTCCGGCAAGGCGACCTGGTCGGACGTGGTCGAGGAGACGCTGCGCTGGGACAGCCCGGTCAGCTACTTCCCGTTCCGCTATCCGACCCGGGATCTCACGGTCGACAAAACGGTGATCCCCAAGGGCACGCCGGTGCTTGCCGGTTACTCGGCGGCCGGTCGTGACAAGTCGGCGCACGGCCCGGACGCGGACCGTTTCGACATCACCAGGACCGGCGGCGCCCGGCATCTGTCACTGGGCCACGGCCCGCACTACTGCCTGGGTTCGCCGCTGGCGCGGATGGAGGCGACCATCGCGCTGGAGCGGCTGTTCACGCGCTTCCCGGAGCTCGATCTGGCGCTCCCTGAGGCGGAGTTGCGGAGGCACGCGAGCTTTGTGGGCAACAGCGTCCGGGAGTTGCCGGTACGGCCCCGACCCTGAGGCGCATGCTCCGGGCGGGCGTCAGCGCCCGCCCAGAGCGGCGGCCACGGCCGCCTCGGCATGCAGCCGGGTCGTCGGAAACAGGGGCACCGGGCTGTCCTTCTCCCCGATGAGCAACTCGATCTCGGTGCACCCGAGTACGACGCCCTCCGCACCGGCGGCGACGAGTCGGCCGATGACCTCCCGATAGGCGGCTCGGGACTCGTCCCGTACGACTCCGCGGCACAGCTCCTCGTAGATCACCCGGTGCACCAGGGCGCGCCCTTCCGTGTCGGGCGTGAGCACCTCGAGTCCGTGCCCGGCCAGCCGGTCCCGGTAGAAGTCCTGCTCCATGGTGAACGCGGTTCCGAGCAGCCCGACCCGGCCGAGCCCCTGCGCGCGTACGGCATCGGCGGTGGCGTCCGCGAGATGCAGCAGCGGAATGGAGACGGCGGCCTCCACCTGTCCAGCGACCTTGTGCATGGTGTTCGTACAGATCAGCAACAGGTCCGCGCCCGCGGCCTGGAGCCCCTGTGCGGCCTCGGCGAGGATCTCACCGGCGCGCTCCCACTCCCCCGCGACCTGGAGCTCCTCGACCTCGGCGAAGTCGACGGAGTGGAGAACGCACTTGGCGGAGTGCAGCCCGCCGAGCCGTTCCCGTACCAGCTCGTTGAGCAGCCGGTAGTACTCGGCGCTGGATTCCCAGCTCATGCCGCCGATCAGCCCTATGGTCCTCATCGGCTCACTCTGTCACGTCCCGCCGTGCCGACTCGGCAGTCAGTGAGAAAATGGGACAAAGACCCTTTCTCGGGGATACCCCGCGGGAGGCAACAATGATGGCGTCGCAAGGCACGGAACCTGCCCTGCCCGCTCAGCACAGGGACCTCTGGTCCGGGATAGCCGGGCTGGTGGCCGGAGCGCTGCTGATCGCCGGGCAGGCTCTGTGGATGGGCACCCCGGACACCAGGGGAAGCGGCGCGCTCAGGCGCGTCTTCTTCTACTACATCGACGACAGCAATCAGGGCCTGTCGGAGGCCACGGCCCTGGTACTTCTGGTGTCGGGCCTGCTCTTCCTGTTCTTCGTGGTCGCCCTCGCCCGGCTGGCCGGCAACCGCTCCCATCTGGTGCTGGTGGGCGGCACGGCCTTCACCGCGCTGCTCATGGTCGGGGCGGTGGCCGGGAACATCTTCGGCATCACGGCGAACCACTCCGCGGCGTTCCCGGTGCTCCCGGAGACCGCGCTGCTCGCGTTCCTGCTGCTGAACGTCGCGTACGGAGCGATGATCGCGGCGATGGCGGGAGCGGCGGTGATGCTGTTCGCGCTCTGGCGCGCGGGCCAGCAGACCCGGACGATCCCGGCGTGGCTCGGCTGGGCGGGCTTCGTGGTGGCGGTGCTGTCGCTGGCGGGGCCGTTGACCGCGTGGCTGACGCCGCTGCTGCTGGGGGTGTGGTCGCTGGGCGGGGGCGTTGTGCTGATCATGAACGCGCGTCTCGAACGTGCCGCGGAGACGCCGGGCGCCGGCCCGCCCCCTGAGGGCACGGGGCCGACGGACGCTGCGGGTGCCGGGCCGGCGGACAAGGCGGCAACCGGACCCGCGGGCACGTCGGGCACCGGACCGGCGGACAAGGCGGGCACCGGCCCCACAGACACGGCCGGTACCGGCCCCACGGGCGCGGCGGGCACCGGACCGGCGGGCACGGCGGACACCGGGCCCTCGGACAAGGGGAGTTAGCCTTCGGTTCCGCGGCAGGAATCCCAGGCATCGAGGAGCACGCTCGTGGTCAGTGTCAGTGTCGAGACCGCCCAGCAGACCGAAGAGCGTCTCCAACGCGTGGTCTCCGAGGCCGAGTTCATGGTCCATGAGGGGCTCTGGTCCTTCGAGGAGTTCCCGGCCGACCGGCCTCCGGCTCTCACCGCCGACACATTGGCGATGGTCCGTGACGCCGACAGCTGGTGCCGCCTGGTTCCCGCCCCGTCGGACGGTGGTGATGCCGAACGGTTCGGGATCTTCTCCTTCCACTTCCCCGACGCCACGGACAACAGCGGATTCGTCGGCTGGCTGGCCACTCGCCTCAAAGCGCGGCTGGGCACGGGGGTCTTCGTCGTCTGCGGCAGCAACCGTGGCCGTGGCGGCATCTACGACTACTGGGGGTGCCCGGCCGACCTGACCGCCGAGGCCATCAAGGTGATCGCGGAACTCCGCGCGGCCTGAGTGTTCTTGCACCGGGACCGCTGTTTCCACGTCCCGGCGAGCTGTCGACCGGCGCACGCTGATCGTGCGCGCTGTTGCGGGGGCCCGGCCGTAGTCTCGGAGCAAGCAGCACGACGAGAGGACGCGCCCATGCCCCCAGCCATCGCCGTCACCGGAGCGGGCGGACAGATCGGCGGACGTGTCGCGCGGCGGCTCTCCGGGCGGGGGGTCGGCGCGCGGCTGCTGGGGCGGGATCCCGGACGGCTGCCGGACCTCGCCGGGTGCGTCAAGGCGCCGCCGGCGGCATACGGGGACGGGGAGGCCATGCGCCGGGCGATCGAAGGGGCCGACACGCTCTTCCTGGTGTCGGCACACGAGGCGGCCGACCGGGTGCGGGAACACACCACCGTCGTGGACGCGGCCGTCGCGGCCGGGGTCGAGCGGATCGTGTACGTGTCGTTCGTCGGCGCCGCGCCCGATGCCACCTTCACCTTCGCGCGCGATCACTGGCACACCGAGGAGTACATCCGGGGCACGGGGCTCGCGCACACCTTCCTCCGCGACAACCTCTATATGGCCATGCTGCCCGCCCTGGCCGCCGCGGACGGGATCATCCGCGGGCCCGCCGGGGACGGGCGGGTCGGGGCGGTGGCGCACGAGGACATCGCGGATGTCGCCGCTGCCGTGCTGCTCGGGGAAGGGCACGACGGGGCCACGTACGACGTCACCGGACCCGAGGCGCTCTCCCTCGACGAGGTCGCCGCGGAGCTGACCCGGGTCGGCGGTCGTCAGGTCACCTACCTGGCCGAGACGCGCGAGGAGGCGTACGCCTCACGGGCCGGGTACGGCGCGGAGGAGTGGGAGGTCGCCGGCTGGGTGTCCTCCTACGAAGCCATCGCCAACGGCGAGACGGCCACCGTGTCCGACGTTGTGCCGCGGCTGACGGGCCGTCCGGCGCAGAGCCTCACCGAGTACCTGGCCGAGCATCCGGGCAGTTACCGGCACCTCTTGCCCTGACGCCAGACCTCCGAGACGAGCGGCACGCCCGGCCGGTAGGCCAGGTGGACATGGCTCGGGGCCTCGAGCAGGGCGAGGTCGGCGCGGGCGCCGGGGGTGATGCGGCCGATGTCGGTACGGCGCAGGGCCGCCGCGCCGCCGGCCGTCGCGGACCAGATCGCCTCGTCCGGAGTCATACCCATGTCCCGTACGGCGAGCGCGATACAGAACGGAACGGAGGACGTGAAGGACGAGCCCGGATTGCAGTCCGTGGACAGCGCGACGGTCACACCCGCGTCCAGCAGGCGGCGGGCGTCGGGCCACTGCGCGCGGGTGGAGAACTCCGCGCCGGGGAGCAGCGTGGCGACGGTCGCGCTGTTGGCGAGCGCGTCGACGTCCGCGTCGGTGAGGTGCGTGCAGTGGTCGGCGGAAGCGGCGTCGAGCTCGACGGCGAGCTGCACGCCGGGGCCGTAGCTGAGCTGGTTGGCATGGACGCGAGGGTGCAGGCCCTTCGCCTTGCCTGCGGTGAGGATCGCGCGGGCCTGGTCGCCGTCGAAGGCGCCCTTCTCGCAGAAGACATCGACCCAACGGGCGTACGGAGCACAGGCGTCGAGCATCTCGCCGGTGACCAGGGCGACGTACCCGGCGGGGTCGTCGGCGTAGTCGGGCGGGACGATGTGCGCGCCGAGGTAGGTGACCTCGTCGGTGTGGAGCGCGGCGATGCGCAGGGCGCGGGCCTCGTCCTCGACGGTGAGCCCGTAGCCGGACTTGGTCTCGAAGGTGGTGGTGCCCTGGCGGAGTGCCTCGCGGAGGTGGTGCGTGAGGTTCGCTTCGAGAGCCTCGTCGCCGGCCGCGCGGGTCGCGGCGACGGTGGTGCGGATGCCGCCGGCGGAGTAGGCACGGCCGGACATCCGGGCGTTGAACTCCTGAGTGCGGTCGCCGGCGAAGAGGAGGTGGGAGTGGGAGTCGACGAAGCCGGGGATGACAGCGCGGCCGGCGGCGTCGACGGCGTCATCGGCTGCCGGAGCCTCGGCGCTGGGCCCGACCCAGGCGACGTGGTCGCCGTCGACGACTACAGCGGCGTCCTGGAGGAGGCCGATGGGGGTTCCGTCGCCGAGGGCGGGGTCATTGGTGACGAGGCTGCCGATGTTGGTGATGACGGTGGTGGTCATGGTTCCTCTCCGAGGGTCTTTGCCCTTCCCCGCCCCTTCCCGTGACTGGGGGCTTCGCCCCCGGACACACGGGCGGGGTGGGGGAAGTTCAACGTCATGCGCGCAGGGCCGCGATCGCTTCCGACAGCGCCGACGGGACGTCCGGGACCAGGGTGTGGGAGCCGTGGCGGACCACGTGGCGGCCCGCCACGACCGTGTGCCGCACCTCCGCGGCCGTCGCCGCGAACACCGCCGTCTCCGCGGCCAGCCGCGGCAGCGGCCCCGCCGTGCGTACGGTGTCGAGGGCCACCGTCGTGAAGTCGGCCAGCGCGCCCGCCTCCAGGCGCCCCGCCTCGTCCCAGCCCAGCGCCGCGTGTCCGTCCTCGGTGGCGGCACGCAGCAGTGACGCGGCCGTCCAGTGGCCGCGCGTACGGGTCCGAAGGCGTTCGTCCAGCTCCATCGCGCGGGCCTCTTCCAGCAGGTCGATCACCGCGTGGCTGTCGCTGCCGAGCGAGAGCGGGGAGCCCTCGCGCTGGAGGTCGGCCGCGGGCCCGATGCCGTCCGCCAAGTCCCGCTCGGTCGTCGGGCACATGCAGGTGCCCGTCCCGCTCCCGCCGACGAGCGCGATGTCCTCGTCCGTCAGATGCGTGTTGTGGACGCCCGTCGTCCGGGGGCCGAGCACACCGTGGTCGGCGAGCAGCCGGGCCGGGGTGCACCCGTGCGCGGCCAGACAGGCGTCGTTCTCCGCGGTCTGCTCGGAGAGGTGGACATGGAGGGGGGCGTTCCGTGCGGCTGCCCAGGAAGCGACGGTGGACAGCTGCTCCGCCGGAACCGCCCGTACGGAGTGGATCGCCGCCCCGATCCGTACCATGTCACCGTCCTTCAGCAGCGAGGCGCGCTGCGCCCACGCCTCCGCCGTGCCGTCGGAGAAGCGGAGCTGATGCGCGGTGGGGGGCTCCCCGGTGTGCTTGTTCCCGATGGCGGACGACAGATACGCCGTGTCGAGCAGGGTGATCCGGATGCCCGCGTCCGCGGCGGCGGCGATCAGCGCCTCTCCCATGGCGTTGGGCTCGGCATACGGCGTGCCGCCCGGCGCGTGATGCACATAGTGGAACTCGCCGACCGCCGTGATGCCCGCCAGCGCCATCTCCGCGTACACCGCCCGTGCGAGCGCGTGGTACGTCTCCGGTGTCAGCCGCGAAGCGACCCCGTACATGAACTCGCGCCAGGTCCAGAAGGTCCCCGACCCGACCTGGACGAGGCCGCGCAGGGCCCGGTGGAAAGCGTGCGAGTGGGCGTTCGCGAGGCCGGGGATCGTGAAGCCCCGCAGCACGACCGCGCCCCGCGGCGGGGTGCCGACCTCGGTGCGTACGGCCGTGATCCGGCCGTCCGCCACGTCCAGGGCCACGCCCGGCTCGACATGTGTGCCGAGCCAGGCATGTTCCAGCCAGTACGTCATCTGCACGCGAGACCCTCCAGTACGTCGGCGAGCGCGATGACCCCGGCGACGCAGTCGTCCTCGGCCGCCGACTCGGCCGGGGAGTGCGAGACGCCTGTCGGGTTCCGTACGAACAGCATGGCTGTCGGGATGGCGCCGGACAGGATTCCCGCGTCGTGTCCCGCGCCCGTACCGAGCACGGGGACGGAGCCGCCGAGGATCTTGTTCATCTCGTCGCGCAGCGCGTGCTCGAACTCGATCACCGGGGTGAAGGACTCGCGCACGACACGCAGGTCGACGCCGTCCCGCTCGGCGCGCTCCTTCGCCGCCCGCTCGATCGCGGAGACGACCGTGTCGAGCGTGGCCTGGTCGGCGGCGCGCGAGTCCAGCCAGCCGCGCACCAGCGACGGGATCGCGTTGACGGCGTTCGGCTCGACGGAGATCTTGCCGAACGTGGCGACCGCGCCCGCGAGTTCGGCCTCGCGGCGGGCCGCGAGGACCGTCTCGGCGTACGTCAGCATCGGGTCGCGGCGGTCGACGAGCCGCGTCGTGCCCGCGTGGTTGGCCTCGCCGTGGAAGTCAAACCGCCAGCGGCCGTGCGGCCAGATCGCGGATGCGATGCCGACGCGATCACCGGACAGGTCGAGCGCCCGGCCCTGCTCGACATGGAGCTCGACGAACGCGCCGATACGGGCGAGCCGTTCGGGGTCGGGACCGATGGTGGACGGGTCGTACCCGGCCTCCTCCATGGCCTGCGGGAGCGACACCCCGTCGCCGTCGCGCAGCCCGTACGCCGCTTCGCGCGTCAGCTGTCCGGAGGCGAGACGCGAGCCCACACAGGCGAGACCGAAGCGGGCGCCCTCCTCGTCACCGAAGTTGGTGATGGCGACCGGCTTCGTGAACCGGGCTCCTCTGGCGCGCAGTTCGTCGAGCGCGGCGAAGGAGGAGACCACGCCGAGCGGGCCGTCGAAGGCACCGCCGTCGGGGACCGAGTCCAGGTGGGAGCCGGTGATGACGGCACCCTCGGCGAGCGGGTCGCCGAGCCAGGCCCACTGGTTGCCGTTGCGGTCGAGCTCGTAGGTCAGGCCGCGGGAGTCGGCCTGTGCCTTGAACCAGGCGCGGCAGTCGGCGTCGGCGCCGGTCCAGGCGTAGCGGCGGTAGCCGCGGGTGTCCGCGTCGCGGCCGATGGGTTCGAGGTCGCGCCACATCTCGTGGAAGGAGGCCCCCGCCGGTCCGGCGGGGGTGTTGCCGGGAGCGTTCACGGTCACGCCTGGTCGCCCTCGCGCATCGGTACACGCACACCGAGCTCGTCCGCGACCGACTCGGCGATGTCGTAGCCCGCGTCCACGTGGCGGATGACGCCCATGCCGGGGTCGTTCGTCAGTACGCGGCGGATCTTCTCGCCCGCGAGTTTCGTGCCGTCCGCCACCGAGACCTGGCCGGCGTGGATGGAGCGGCCCATGCCGACGCCGCCGCCGTGGTGGATCGACACCCAGCTCGCGCCCGAGGCCACGTTGACCATGGCGTTGAGCAGCGGCCAGTCGGCGATGGCGTCCGACCCGTCCAGCATGGCCTCGGTCTCGCGGTAGGGGGATGCGACGGAGCCGCAGTCCAGGTGATCGCGGCCGATCACCAGCGGTGCGGCGAGCTCACCGGAGGCCACCATGTCGTTGAAGCGCTCGCCCGCCTTGTCGCGCTCGCCGTAGCCGAGCCAGCAGATACGCGCCGGCAGACCCTGGAAGTGGACGCGCTCGCCGGCCATCTTGATCCAGCGGTGCAGCGACTCGTTCTCCGGGAACAGCTCGAGCATCGCCTTGTCGGTCTTGTGGATGTCCGAGGCCTCGCCGGACAGTGCCGCCCAGCGGAACGGGCCCTTGCCCTCGCAGAACAGCGGCCGGATATACGCGGGCACAAAGCCGGGGAAGGCGAACGCCCGCTCGTAACCGGCCAGTTGGGCCTCGCCACGGATGGAGTTGCCGTAGTCGAAGACCTCGGCGCCGGCGTCCATGAAGCCGACCATCGCCTCCACATGGCGGGCCATGGACTCGCGGGCGCGCTGTGTGAAGTCGGCGGGCTTCTCGGCGGCGTACGAAGCCATGTCGTCGAAGTCGATGCCCAGGGGCAGGTAGGCCAGCGGGTCGTGGGCCGAGGTCTGGTCGGTCACGATGTCGATCGGCGCGCCTTCGGCGAGCATGCGCGGCAGCAGTTCCGCGGCGTTGCCGAGCAGGCCGATGGAGAGCGGCCTGCGGGCGTCGCGGGCCTCGACGGCGAGCTGGAGCGCGTGCTCCAGGGAGTTCGCGCGCACGTCCAGGTAGCGGTGCTCGATACGGCGCTCGATCGCGCGCGGGTCGACGTCGATACAGATCGCGACGCCGTCGTTCATCGTCACGGCGAGCGGCTGCGCGCCGCCCATGCCGCCCAGACCGGCGGTCAGCGTGATCGTCCCGGCGAGTGTGCCGCCGAACTTCTTGGCGGCGACCGCCGCGAACGTCTCGTACGTGCCCTGCAGGATGCCCTGCGTGCCGATGTAGATCCAGGAGCCGGCCGTCATCTGGCCGTACATGGTCAGACCCAGCTGCTCCAGCCGCCGGAACTCCTCCCAGTTCGCCCAGTCGCCGACCAGGTTGGAGTTGGCGATGAGCACCCGCGGCGCCCACTCGTGCGTCTGCATCACGCCGACCGGACGGCCGGACTGGACCAGCATCGTCTCGTCCTGCTTCAGCGTCTGCAGCGTGCGCACCATCGCGTCGAAGGAGCGCCAGTCGCGGGCCGCCTTGCCGGTGCCGCCGTAGACGACGAGCTTGTCGGGATGCTCGGCGACCTCGGGGTCGAGGTTGTTCTGGAGCATGCGGAGGGCGGCTTCCTGCTGCCATCCCAGGGCGCTCAGTTCCGTACCGCGCGGTGCCCGTACGGGGCGGGGTCCTGACATGGCAATGCCTCCTCGCGACTGCGACCATGACTGTTGGCTTATCTATTCACATCTTCTCCGTCTGAATAGTCTTAGTCAACAGCTGCGATGCGGCCCGCCGGGTGATTGGCTGGCGCACATGCCTTCAGACCGTCGGGATCAGGCCGTACGAGCGGCAGTGGAGCAGGGACTTCTCAGCGAGGCACAGCCGGTCGCCGCACTCCTCGACGTGGCCGGCATCCGCGCCTCGGCCGCCGCGCTGCGGGCCGCCTTCGCCGCCGTCACCGACGCCCCCGTACTGCACGCCTTCGCCGTGAAGGCGGCGCCGCTGGTCCCCGTGCTCGCACTGCTGCACGCCGAAGGCATCGGCGCGGAGGTCGCGAGCCCGGGTGAGCTGGCGCTGGCCCGCGCCGCCGGCGTGGGGAGCGACCACACGGTCCTCGACTCCCCCGCCAAGACGCCCACCGAACTGCGCGAGGCCCTCACACTCGGTATCGCCGTCAACGCCGACAACTGGCAGGAGCTCGCGCGCATCGACGCCCTCGTCCAGGGCACCGCCATCCGGTCCCCGCTCGGCCTGCGCGTCAATCCGCAGGTCGGCGGCGGTGCCATCGGAGCCCTGTCGACGGCCACCGCGACCTCCAAATTCGGTGTCGCGCTGCGCGACGAAGGCGCCCGCGGCCGGGTCGTACGCGCGTATCTCGACCGTCCGTGGCTGACCAGGCTGCATGCCCACTCCGGCTCGCAGGGCATGCCGCTGACCCTGATGGCGCAGGGCATCGAGGCCGTGTACGAACTGGCCGAGGAGATCAACGCCGCGGCCGGGCGGCAGCAGATCGACACCGTCGACATCGGCGGGGGTCTGCCGGTCAACTTCGCCTCCGACGAACAGTCGCCCACCTTCGCCGAGTACGCCCGGCTGCTGAAGGAGCAGGTCCCCGGGCTGCTCGACGGCCGCTACGGCCTCGTCACCGAGTTCGGCCGGTCCCTCCTCGCCAAGCACGGCACGGTCCTCGCCCGCGTCGAGTACGCCAAGACCGCCGGGTCCCGCCCCATCGCGGTCACCCACGCGGGCGTCCAGATCGCGACCCGTACCGTGTACGACCCCTCCTCGTGGCCACTGCGCATCGTCGCGTACGACGCCGGGGGACGCCCGAAGGCGGGGGCGGCCGTCGTGCAGGACATCGCGGGGCCCGCCTGCTTCGCGGGCGACCTGCTCGCCGAGGCGCGCCCGCTGCCGCTGCTGGAGCAGGGTGATGTGATCGCGGCGCTGGACACCGGCGCGTACTACTTCTCGAACCACTACGGCTACAACAGCCTGCCCCGGCCCGGCGTCCACGGATTTGTCACCGCAGCGGACGGGCCGGTGCGGTTCACCACCGTCCGGGGCCCGCAGAGCCCGGAGGAGATCGTCGCCGAGTCGGGCGGCGCGTACGCGGACGCGCTGACCGCCCCCTGAACCTCCCGAGCGCCTGCCGCTCACGCCGCATCCTGCCGCGCGCCATGGGCACGGTGCTCTCCGGGCGTACGCCCATTGCCGGGATCATCTTCGGATCGGTCCTGGCGATCGGCCCCGGGAACTGAGCCGACCGCCCGCGTACGGGCATGCCACAGGGCCCGCTCCCGGTACTCAGGAGCAGGCGGTGGTCCGCGGACCTTATCGGGGCAGCGGCATGTTCCGATGGAAAATGCCCCAACTCCCCCCAGCAGTGGCCACGTTGCGTAACCTCTCCGTCACTGCCGCACATCAGTGCGCGGCGCGCCGTGGCGGAGAGGGGAATCCGCGTGCCCGGAATCGACGAGTGCCTGCTCGAAGCCATGCTGGTGCCGGGCGCACGCGGAGCATCCATCGTGGACTGGATCAGCGGGCTCGCTCTCGGCGCGGTCGGCGAGTCGCCGGGCAGCGACCACGAGGCCACCGCCGCGGAGACGGCCGAACTGGCCCGGATGGCCACCGAGTACACGACGTTCGCGCCGGCGAAGCCCACGGCGTACGGGAGCGAGGGCGCGGACCGGGGCAACGCCGGCAGCAAGAACGAGGGGCCACCCGTCGAGGACCTCATCGTCACCACCCGCACCGGCTATCACGTCATGCGTTTCGTGGAGACCACCTTCGACAGCAGCGTGTTCCTCCATCTGTGGCTCGACCGGGACCTGGGCAATCTCGCACTGGCCCGGCTGCGCCTGCAGAACCTGGCCGAAAGGCTGGTGCTCGGATGAGAGCGGCCATATCCCCGATGCTCGTCAGGCTCGCGGACGAGCGGGCCACCGGCGTTCTCGTACGCGACCACGGCGCCCTTTATCTGGCCGACGGCCAGGTCGTGCACGCCGAGAGCCCCGACGCGCCCGGACTCGACGTCCTGCTGACGGCGAGCGGCCGGCTGGAGCCCGGCAGCTGGGCGGAGGCGGTGGCGCAGGCGGGGTCGCGCCGCGAGGTCGCCCGCTTCCTCGTCGACAGCGGCCAAGTGGCGGGCGGCGAGCTGGAGATCTGCCATCTCGGCGCACTGTTCGACGCGGCCTTCTTCGCCCTGGCGCCCGCCAGTGGTCCGAGCCGCTTCCGCTACGGCGTCGCCCACTGGATCGGCCGGGTGCGGCCGGTGCCCACACAGGTCGTCGAACGCGAGGCCCAGCGGCGCAGCCGGCTGCTGGACTCCGTATGGCCCTACCCCGCGGTCGACACCGCGCCGCTCGAGCGCTCCCCGCACACCGCGGGACGGGCGGTAGGCCCCCGCCGGCAGTCGTTGCTGGACCTCGCCGACGGCGTACGCACGCCGGCCGCGGTCGCCCGGAAACTGGGACGTCCCGCCTTCAACACCCTGCTCGAGGTACGGAGGCTGGCCGCCGAGGGGCTCATCGCGACGCCCGGCGAGTCCGTGCTGCCCGGCCGGTCCGTGGCCCGCGCCACGTCCACGGCGCCCGCCCCGTCCGCGGCGCCCGGCAAGCCCGCTGCCGTCCCCGAGACCGCCGAGCCCCCGTCCGTCCTGGACTCCGCCCTGCTCCGCCGGCTCCGCGACGCCCTGGAGGCAACCCTGTGACGCACCGCTCCGCCCACCAGGTCCCTTGCACACCGTCATGAGGCGCGCACTGAGGCTGCGCGCCGAGAGGAGACAGCTCATGACGGCCGAGGCCGACGTGCTCGCTGAACTGAAGAAACTGCGCGTGCGCGTGCCGCAGCTGACCGGCGTACTCGCCGCCAGCACGGACGGTCTCGTGCTGGCGGCGGACTCCACGGACGCGGAGAGCGTCGCCGCGCTGACCGCCGCCGCCCTCGGCGTCGCGCTGCGGCTGACCGAGGCCACCGGGCAGGGGGGCTTCCGCGAGCTACTGGTCCGGGGCGAACGGGGATACGTCGCGACCTACGCGGCGGGCTCCTCGGCCGTCCTCACCCTCCTGGCCGAGCCACGCATCAACGTGGGACGGCTCCACCTCGAGGCCCGCCGCTCCGGCGCCCGCATCGGCGAGCTGGTCGACGGCGCACTCGAACGACCGGAGAACACCTGACCCATGACCGACACACCATCACGAACACCCAGCAGACGGAAAGGAAGTGCGCATCTCATGGCCAACACCGAACGCGCCCTCAAGGAAGCCACCACTGTCATCGAGGGCGCCATCGGCGCCGCACTCGTCGACTACACCAGCGGAATGGCCCTCGGCACTGTCGGCGGCGGAAAGGACCTGGACCTGTCGGTCGCCGCGGCGGGCAACACCGATGTGGTGCGCGCCAAGGTGCGCACCATGGAGCAGCTCGGCCTCAAGGACGGTATCGAGGACATCCTGATCACCCTCAGCTCGCAGTACCACCTGATCCGGCTGCTCAAGGGCCGCGGGACCAACGGCCTCTTCCTCTACCTGGCACTCGACAAGGACCGCGCGAACCTTGCCATGGCCAGGCACCAGTTGAGGAAGATCGAGGCCGAGCTGGAGGTCTGACCGCTCCTGTGTCATCCACCGCCTGGACGGGCTCCTCATGAGGCCCGTCCCGGCGGTGGAGCAGCGGGGCTACGGTGCGCAGCCCGGCTGCTCCACGCAGTCCCGCTGCTCCACGAACAGGCCCGGCCGCTCCACGAACCGGCCCGGCTACTCCACGAACAGCCCCCGCGCCGCCGCTCTCGTGTCGAACTCCTCCAGGCGCGCCTGCGCGTCCGGCAGGTCGTCGCACATCGCCTCCAGCAGCACCCGGCCCAGCAGCATCGGCGCGCACGCCGTGTCGAAGGCCAGCCCCGTGCCGACCGCCGCGGGGATCAGCAGGTCGCTGTGGCCCGCCACCGGTGCGAACGCCGAGTCCGCGACCGTCACCACCTTCAGACCCGCCGAACGCGCGTACGCCAGCGCCTCCACGACCTCCTTCGGGTGGCGCGGCAGTGCGAAGCAGAGCAGCGCGCTCGCGCCGGCCCTGCGGGCCGCGTCGATGCGGTCGGCGAGCAGCGTGCCGCCCTCGTCGAGGAGGCGCACATCCGGATGCACCTTGGCCGCGAAGTACGCGAAGCCGCGGGCCTGCGAGGACGCGGCCCGCAGGCCGAGCACCGGGAGCGGGCGGGACGCGGCGAGCAGCCGGCCCGCGCGCTCGACCGGGGCCGGATCGGCGAGCAGTTCGGCCAGATGGGAGAGGTTCTCGATCTCGGCCTGCACCGCCTGCTGGTACTCGTTGTACCCGGCCTTCCCGCCCTCGCTCTCCGCGGGCGCGACCTCCCGCAGATACTTGCGCAGCGCCGGATAGCCGTCGAAGCCGAGCGCGACGGCGAATCGGGTGACGGACGGCTGGCTGACCCCCGCCAGTTCGGCGAGCTCCACGCTGGACAGGAAGGGCGCGTCGCCGGCCCGGCGCACCATGCTGTGTGCGATCCGCCGCTGGGTGGGAGTGAGCCGGTGCCCCTCGAAGAGCTGCTGCAGCCGTGCGGCAGGGCTGTCGCTCATGCCATCCCCCTCATCAGGTCCGTCATCTCCGTCGCCAGGTCCGTGAACCGGTCGAGCAGCGCGGCCGCCGCCGTCACATCATCGGTCAGCGGCCGGTCGGCGAGCTCGTCGTCCAGTGCGGCCTCGGCCAGCTCGAAGGCCCTGCCCACCGGAAGGTCCGGATCAGGCCGCAGCCCGCGCTGGCGCAACGCCCGTACCGCGGCAACGAGTTCGCAGCCGACGACGAGCCGGTACGCGCCGCCCGCCCGCAGAGTCTGGCGCGCCGCCAACGAGGCGAAACTGGCCTGTTCCTCGACGCCCCGGGACAGTACCGCGTGGCCGAGCGAGGCGGGTGCGGAAAAGGCCCGCAGATCGCCGAGGGCCGCGCCGGCGGCGTACTCGAGGATCATCACGCCGGAGCTCGCAGCCTCCGTGTCCGCGAGGAAGGGCCGCAGCCGGGTGAAGGCGGGCTCGTTCAGAGCGGATAGCCGGGAGGTGGACAGTCGCGCGGTCTGACTGATCGCGAGCCTGAAGTGGTCCAGGTCCAGGGCGAGTTGGGCCATGTAGAAGCCGCCGTGGTGATACGCGGCCATGTCGGCGGCGCAGATCAGCGGGTTCTCGGCGGCCGCGTTGATCTCGACGGCGAGGGTCCGCTCCAGCGCGTCCGCCGCGCCCTGCGCCGGCCCGTGGATCTGCGGCAGACAGCGGAATCCGTACGGATCCTGTATCCGTCCGAGCGGCGGCGTGGGCCGCCCGGGCGCGCCGAGCAGCCGCCGCATCCTGGCGGCGACGGCGTACGTGCCGGGGTGCGGCCGGGCCGCGTGCACGGGTTCGGCGTACGCCTCGTACGAGCCGTCGACCGCGAGCAGCGAGAGCGCGGCGACCAGCTCGGTGGCCGAGACGAGTGCGCGCAGCTCGTCCAGGGCGAGCGCGGCCTGCCCGAGGGTGAGGGCGTTGGAGCTGATCAGGGCCAGGGCGTCGTTGTTGTCGAGGACCTGCGCCTCGGGCGGCGGGCCGCCCTCCCAGGGATGCTCGCCGGCCAGCGCGAGGCCCATCTGGGCCAGGGCCGCGATATCGCCGGTGCCGACCGAGCCGAACTCGTTGACGACGGGATACGCGCCGCTCTGCAGCGCCTCGCAGAGCGCGGTGACGACGCCGGGCCGCAGCCCGGCACCGCCCGCGAGCAACTGGTTGGCCCGTACGGCGAGCATGGCGCGGACCTGTCGGGCCGGCAGCGGATCGCCGATCGCGCCGGCGTGCGAGCGCAGCAGCCGCAGCCCGTGATCGGCGGCGGCCCCGGTCGGCACATCCTCGTTCCGGTTGGCACCGACGCCGGTGGAGCGCCCGTAGACCCGGCCCGAAGCGGCGAGCTCCCGCGCCGCGTCCCAGGAGACCTCGACGCGCTTGATCGCCTCGGATCCGGGTACGGGACGGGCCGTGCCATCGGCCAGTCGGACGATGTCCGCGACCGGGAGGCTCTGTCCGTCGAGGACCACGATGTCGGTGGGCGTGTCCACGATGTGGGACGACATCACGCGTAATCCCCTCCTTTTCGGGCGGCTCATCTTGCTTCCCGAGCATCCGTCAGCAGTGATTTACCCCGGGGCATCGACAATCTATTCAGACACCGAGAACTCTGCATGACCATATGCAGGCCCGGCAAGGGACGACCCCTTCACCACCGACACCGACATCGCCGCCGAGGGCCGGGTGGTCCTCGCCGACCCGAAGAACCTCGTGCCCGGCCGGCACGTAGTCCCGCCGATCGCCGACCGCAAGGCCGACTCCACCGTCCGCAAGGCACTGGCCCGGCTCGGCGCCGTACTGACGACGGAGCAGCTGACGGAGCTCAACCGGCTGGTCGACAAGCACAAGAAGGACCCGGAGGACGTGGCGAACGACTGGGCGAAGCAGCACGGCCTCACCGGGAAGCAGCGCGCCCGTACCGGCTCCGACCCCACCCCGGCGCAGCGGCAGATCCTGACGGGGTGGGGCGACGACGGTCCGGCATCCCGTCCTGCCGCGGCGGCTCTTCTCCTTGTCCCCAGGCGGGCTCTTCTCCTTGCCCGCGCCGTGGGCCACGCCGCGTGCGCCGTGGCCCCAGCGGTACCCGCTGTCCATCCACCGGGTACCCCCAGGGAAAAACAGGGGTTAGCCCCACTGACGCGACCGCCCGCCGCACGTAGCGTGAACGACTATGGAAGCCCGCGACCCTGAGCTCAAGAAAGAGCTCGACGCCACCCTGCACGCCCGCCGCGAGCTGGGGGAGGAATACGAGTCCGCGCTCGTCGAATCGTTCCTGGAGAAGGTCGAGCAGCGACTCGACGGCACGGTGGACCGCCGCGTACGGCGTCAGCTCGCCGAGCAGCAGATGGTGGTCGCCCGTGGCGCCCGCCCGCCATCCGGGGAAGCGAATTTCGGGGAGCGCTTCGGCTTCGGCATCATCTCGATGATCCTGGCCATCCCGCTGTCGGCGATCGGCGTGGTGAACGCCGACTTCAAAGGGCTGGTGGTCACCTGGCTCGGCATCGTCGGCGTGAACGCGGTACACGCGGCCAAGGGCTGGCCGTGGATCCGCCGGCAGCAGCCTCAGAAGTCCGACTGGGAGGACTAGCACCCGTACGCCTGCCGGGCGGCACCGGCTGCTGGTGGTCCGCACCCCGGAACCGGGCTCGGCCACGGCGCCCCGGAGGCGAACCCATCTGGGGCGCGGGCCGAAAAGTCTTGGCGGGGACCGCCGCACCCCCGGCGAGCCGGAGGGCGGGACGACGGCGGTCCCCGCGTGGGACACGGTCCCGGGTCAGGGCCGGTCGCCGCGTCCAGGGCGTCTTGGGAGGTCCGGGAGCCGCTCCGGAGGTCCTAGACGCCGCTGTGGGTGCCGGCCGGGTTACCTGCCCGGTCCCCCTGCCGACATCCACCAATGTGCCTGACTCGTGTTAAGCGGGTGCTGCGCGAACGTGACGCGCTCGTACCTTTTTCGCGACCGGGAGGTCCGGGAGGTTGCCTCCCGGGAAGGCACAGCGGCAAACGTGTGCGGTTGTGCCGCTACTTGCCGCCCATCGCCAGGAACGCCAGCAGGTCCTGACGGCTCACCACACCCGTCGGCTTCCCCTCGACCAGCACGATCGCCGCGTCCGCCTCGCCGAGCACCTTCATCAGGTCGCCGACCGGCTCGCCCGAGCCGACCTGCGGCAGCGGCGAGGACATGTGCTTCTCCAGCGGGTCGGTCAGCGAGGCGCGCTGCGTGAACAGCGCGTCCAGCAGTTCCCGCTCGACGACCGAGCCGATGACCTCCGCGGCCATCACGTCCGGATGTCCCGCCCCCGGCTTGACGATCGGCATCTGCGAGACGCCGTACTCGCGCAGCACCTCGATCGCCTCGCCGACGGTCTCCTCCGGGTGCATGTGCACCAGGCTCGGGATCTTGCCGCCCTCCTTGTGCCTGAGCACCTCGGTGACGCTCGCGGACGGGCCCTCACCCTCCAGGAAGCCGTAGTCCGCCATCCACTCGTCGTTGAAGATCTTGCTGAGGTAGCCGCGACCGCTGTCCGGCAGCAGGACGACCACGATGTCGTCGGGGCCGAGCCGCTCGGCCACGCGCAGCGCCGCGACCACCGCCATGCCGCAGGAGCCGCCGACGAGCAGCCCCTCCTCCTTGGCGAGGCGGCGCGTCATCTGGAAGGAGTCCTTGTCGGAGACGGCTACGATCTCGTCGGTCACCGTCCGGTCGTACGCACTCGGCCAGAAGTCCTCGCCGACACCCTCGACGAGATACGGCCGGCCGGAGCCGCCGGAGTACACGGAGCCCTCCGGGTCCGCGCCGATGATCTGGACCGTCCCGTCGCTGACCTCCTTGAGGTAGCGGCCGGTCCCGGAAATCGTGCCGCCGGTGCCGACGCCCGCGACGAAGTGGGTGATCCGCCCGTCCGTCTGGTCCCAGAGCTCGGGACCGGTGCTCTCGTAGTGCGAACGGGGGTTGTTCGGGTTGGAGTACTGGTCGGGCTTCCAGGCGCCCGGAGTCTCCCGCACCAGCCGGTCCGAGACGTTGTAGTACGAGTCAGGGTGGTCCGGGTCGACGGCCGTGGGGCAGACGACGACCTCGGCACCGTACGCACGGAGCACATTGATCTTGTCCGTGGACACCTTGTCCGGGCAGACGAAGATGCACTTGTAGCCCTTCTGCTGGGCCACGATGGCAAGCCCGACACCGGTGTTTCCGCTGGTCGGCTCCACGATCGTGCCGCCGGGCTGCAGCGCGCCGCTCTGCTCGGCCGCCTCGATCATGCGCAGGGCGATCCGGTCCTTCACCGAGCCGCCGGGGTTGAAGTACTCGACCTTGGCCAGGACGGTCGCCTGGATGCCTGCGGTCACGCTGTTCAGCTTCAGCAGCGGGGTATTGCCGACAAGACTGATCATCGAGTGGTGGATGCGCACAATGTTTCTCCGGGATCTCCGTAGTGGTGCCGCCAGCGTAAGCGGACGAGCGCGGGATTGGGCGACGGTACCTACGGGGCAGTTAGCTGATGACTGCCGATGGCTGACGTTCGGCTACGAGGTGGCTACGAGGAGGTGGCTCGGACTGTGTCGAGGGCGAGGGTGGCACGACGCATCGCCGCTGGTGCGGCCTACGGCGGTGGCAGCATCGGGCTGCTCGGGGCGGCGGCCGTGGGGCTGGTGCTGGCCGAGGTACAGCTGGCGAAACGCTCGGTGGGCGGCGGCAAGGCCCCCGTCCCGCCGCGCGGCGACGGCATGTACGGACTGGACTTCGGGCGCTCGGATCCGCTGCTCCTGGTAGTACTCGGCGACTCGACGGCGGCCGGTCAGGGCGTGCGCCGGGCCGGCCAGACGCCGGGGGCGCTGCTCGCGTCGGGCCTGGCGGCGGTGGCGGAGCGGCCGGTGGAGGTACTCAATATCGCGCTTCCGGGTGCGATGTCGGACGATCTGGAGCGCCAGGTCACGCTGCTGCTGGCGGACCGGACCCGGACGCCCGACGTCTGCGTGATCATGATTGGCGCGAATGACGTCACGCACCGGATGCCACCCACGCAATCCGTCCGGTATCTGTCCTCCGCGGTGCGCAGGCTGCGTACGGCGGGCGCGGAGGTGGTGGTGGGCACCTGCCCCGATCTGGGCACGATCGAGCCGGTGTACCAGCCGCTGCGCTGGCTGGCCCGCCGGGTCTCGCGGCAGCTGGCCGCGGCGCAGACGATCGTGGTGGTGGAGCAGGGCGGCCGCACGGTGTCGCTGGGTGACCTGCTGGGCCCGGAATTCGCGGCGAACCCGCGCGAGATGTTCGGCGCCGACAACTACCACCCTTCGGCGGAGGGATACGCGACGGCGGCGATGGCGATGCTGCCGACGCTCTGTGCGGTGCTGGGCCTGTGGCCGGAGTCGGACCACCCGGAGGCGGACCGCAACGAAGGCATGCTGCCGGTTGCCAGGGCGGCTGCGACAGCGGCGGCGGAGGCGGGCACCGAGGTCACGGCCGCGAGGGCGCCGTGGGCACTGCTGAAGCACCGCAGGCGCAGGCGCCTCCCCGCGCCCTCACCCACGACGGAGCCGGCGGCATCGGAGGCACACCGGGCGTAACCGGACACCGGAACGTCCGGACTGAGCGGACGCTTAGAAAAGAGGTCCGCATCACACGGCTCGCACGGTGACCCAGGCGATACGTACGGGTAACTTCCCAGACAGTCCTGCGTACCCTCGCCCTCTGGAGTCCGTGATGCCCGAAGCCGTGATCGTCTCCGCTGCCCGCTCACCCATCGGTCGCGCCTTCAAGGGGTCCTTGAAGGAGGTACGGCCGGACGACCTGACCGCCGGGATCATCCAGGCCGCGCTCGCCAAGGTGCCCGAGCTCGACCCGCGCGACATCGACGACCTGATGCTCGGCTGCGGCGGTCCCGGCGGCGAGCAGGGTCACAACCTGGGTCGCATCGTGGCTGTGCAGATGGGCATGGACCACCTGCCGGGCTGCACCATCACCCGCTACTGTTCCTCGTCCCTGCAGACCTCCCGCATGGCGCTGCACGCCATCAAGGCCGGCGAGGGCGACGTCTTCATCTCGGCCGGTGTCGAGACGGTGTCCCGCACCGTCAAGGGCTCCTCCGACGGGATGCCGGGCACCCAGAACCCCCTCTTCGACGAGGCCCAGGCCCGTACCGCCGCCGTCGCCCAGAGCGAGGGCGCGGGCTGGCACGACCCGCGTGAGGACGGGCTGATGCCCGACGCGTACATCGCGATGGGCCAGACCGCCGAGAACCTGGCCCGCCTGAAGGGCGTGACCCGCCGGGAGATGGACGAGTTCGGCGTACGGTCGCAGAACCTCGCCGAGGAAGCCATCAAGAACGGCTTCTGGGAGCGCGAGATCACTCCGGTGACGACCCCGGACGGCACCGTCGTCTCCAAGGACGACGGCCCGCGCGCCGGAGTCACCCTGGAGGCCGTGGAGGGCCTCAAGCCCGTCTTCCGTCCCGACGGCCTGGTCACGGCCGGCAACTGCTGCCCGCTCAACGACGGCGCCGCGGCGCTCGTCATCATGAGCGACACCAAGGCACGGGAACTCGGTCTTACCCCGCTGGCGCGGATCGTCTCCACCGGCGTCTCCGGCCTCTCCCCCGAGATCATGGGCTACGGACCCGTCGAGGCCAGCAAGCAGGCCCTGTCCCGCGCCGGACTGTCCGTCGACGACGTCGATCTGTTCGAGATCAACGAGGCCTTCGCCGCCCAGGTGATCCCCTCCTACAGGGACCTCGGCATCCCGCTGGACAAGCTGAACATCAACGGTGGCGCCATCGCCGTCGGCCACCCCTTCGGCATGACGGGCGCGCGGATCACCGGCACGCTCATCAACAGCCTGCAGTTCCACGACAAGCAGTTCGGTCTGGAGACCATGTGTGTGGGCGGCGGCCAGGGCATGGCGATGGTCATCGAGCGCCTGAGCTGAGGCACTTCCCGGGCCCCTCGGAGCTCAAGTCGTGACTGAATCTCCCCCAGGATGTGACCTATCCCCTGGGGGAGACTCGTTTCCCCAGGTCAGAGTGGTTTTCCCGCTAAACACAGGGGCAAAAGTCCTGTCCAATTCGTGACGTAATGCACTGACAGGACGAGCGGGTTCACCGCAAGCTGATGTAGGAAGTCGGGGGGGATCGATGAAACCGGGAGTAAGTCAGTGAGCGCCATGCCTCTTGTCCTGCTGCTTACCACGGCCACCGCCACGGCCGTGGGGGCCGCCGCCCTGCACGCCGCACACCGTCTGCGCGGGCAGGTAACCGCTCTGCGCGCAGAGCTGGCCGCTACGCACGGCAGCAGCCGCCTCGCGGTCGTACCGCAGGCTCGCTCCACCCCCGCCGCCGAGATACGCGCCGCCGTCGCGGAGGCACTCGCCGAGGAGCGGGAGCGTGAGCTGGCCGAGGCCCGTGCCTTCTGGGCGGCGCAGGAGACCCGCGACGCGGCGGACGCCCCCTCGCTGCTCGGCGGCCTGTCCTCGCCCGGCGAGGAGCTCCCGTTCTACGTACCACGCCAGTCGGACTTCGTCGGCCTGGAGGCGATGGACTTCGAGGCGGCCGAGGCGTTCGACGACATGGCGGACCTGCCCGAGGTGACGGAGTTCGCCGAGGACTCCCCGGAGCTGGCCGCCGCCCGCCGCCGCCACCCCTCGCACCCCGACTTCGTGCCGGTCCAGACACCGGTGGTCACCGACCACGAGCGCACCGTGGCCCGCCTCGAGGAGCTCGCGGAGACGGGTACGGAGCTCACGGACGTACGTCCCGGCCCGCTCGGCACGCTCGACGTCTACGCCTTCGCCGACGGCACGACGCTCTGCCTGACCCCCGGCCACCGGGAGACGGCGGAAAGGCTCGCCGAGGCGGTGCGCGTGGGCGACGGCCCCGTGCTGCTGGGCGGCTCCGGTGTCTCCGGCGCGTACGCCCTGACCTTCGCCTGCGGCGAGGAGAGCGTGTACATCCTCGCGGACCGCGTGATCGCGTCCCTCTAGCCCGGTCCCCCGGCCGGGCTACAACCCTGCCCGGGCCGCCGCCGCCCGCACCAGACTCACGGCCTCGGCCACCTCCGCCAGGGAATCGGACGGGGCCGCTCGCAATGCCTCGGCCAAATCGTGCCCGGCCACAATCAGTTGATCCGCGACCGCGAACGGACCCACGTCGGGCATGATCCGCGGCGCCCCGTCCGGGGTTTCGATCCGCTGGGCCCGCAGCGCCAATTCCCTGGCCAGCGCCAGCCCTTCGGCGGCCGCACCACGCTGCAGACGGCTCTGCGGAGCCGCCCGCAACCGGTCGGCGAAGCGGTCCACGGCGGCCGTCAGCTCAGTCGTATCAAACACGCCGCGACCCTACGCGCCGCCACCGGACTGTTGCCAATACGCGAACGCTCAGGCACGGTGGCGGGAAGGAGCACACGCGCAACGCGTCCGGAGGCGCCGATGTCCCAAGTCTTCTCCGATGAGACCCATCGAAATCTGCTCTCCCGAATCCCCCACTGCACCGGTCGTGAGATCTCCGACTGGCTTCGCACCGTCGATGAAGGGCCATCGCTCTTCCGCTTCGAGGAGAAGGTCAGCTGGCTCCGGAGCGAGCACAACCTCGCCTACGGACATGCCAAAGCGATCATCCATGAGTACGACCTGAGGCGGGCAGCCCGCAAACTGCTCTAGTCCGCTCCAGGTGTGCCGAAACCGCCGAAGGGCCCACAGGCGGTTGCCTGCGGGCCCTTCGCACAAGTACAGCCGGCTGCGTCAGTCGTCGCCGTTGAGGATCGACAGCAGTCGCAGCATCTCCAGGTAGATCCACACCAGGGTCATGGTGAGGCCGAAGGCCGCCAGCCAGGACTCCTCGCGCGGAGCGCCGTATGTGACCCCGTCCTCGACCTGCTTGAAGTCGAGGGCCAGGAAGCACGCTCCGAGGAGGATGCCGATGACACCGAAGAGGATGCCGAGGCCCCCGCTGCGGAAGCCGAGGCCGTCACCGCCGCCGAACACGGCGAACAGCAGGTTCACGGCCATGAGCAGCAGGAAGCCGATGGCTGCCGCCATCACGAAGCCGTAGAAGCGGCGGTTGACCCGGATGAGCCGGGTCTTGTACGCGATGAGCACACCGACGAAGACACACATGGTGCCCATGACGGCCTGCACCACCGTGCCCGGGCCGATGTAGGTGCTGACGGCGCTGGAGATCACTCCGAGGAAGACACCCTCGAAGGCCGCGTAGGCCAGGATGAGCGCCGGCACCGGCTTGCGCTTGAACGCCTGGATGAGCGAAAGGACCATGGCCACCAGGGCCGCGCCGATCGCGATGCCGTACGACTTGCCGATATTGGCTGAGTCGACGGGCAGCAGGACCCAGGCGAGCACCGCGGTGAGGACGACCGTACCGAGCGTCATGGCAGTACGCGCCACGACGTCGTCGATGGTCATCGCATTGGGGCGGGCGGGAGCCTGTGGACCGGCTCCGTACTGCGTGTCCGCCGGTGCGTAAGGGTTGGTCGCGTAGGGGTTGCTTCCTACGGCGGGGCCCCCGGCCTGCGGCTGCTGCGCGTTGAACCCCGCGTAGCCGTTGTCGCGGCTGAACCCCCGTCGCGAGAAGACCGGGTTACTGCTCCTCATTTCACTCCTCCATGGCCACCCTGCGCGGCCTTGACGATAAGAGTAATGCGAAGGCAAAAGGAACACTCTAGTGCTCGGGGAGGATCTTTCCAGGATCGTGACCGGGACCGCATCCAGGACGGCGCCCCGTCGGGGCGGTCGGCGGCAGGTGGAACGGGCGATGAAGTGCCCGGAGCCGGACTTGAACCGGCACGCCCCCGAGGGGCAGCGAGGTTTAAGCTCGCCGTGTCTGCATTCCACCATCCGGGCATGGCGTGCGGTCCGCTTCAGCCCCTGAGCCTATCCGGGTTGATCTACCTCCCTGCGGGCCCTGTGGCCCGATGTTGTCTTATTTTATTGGCTTCTGAGGGTGCGTCAGTGCAGGTAGAGGGGCATTCCTACCCGCCCCGCACGGCCGCCGGCCGCCCCCGCACCCACCAGGGAATGACGGAAACTCGCCTCCTCGCGTCTCAGGGACGCCGTCATACCAAAGGAGGAGGGACGGGCCGCGCGGTCCGACCCAAGTGGGCCCCGGGAACGGGCACCGGGACTGACGATCCGCGGCGGGGCGCCGGACAGGATGGGGTGGTCCCCTCAGCACACCTCGACAGGAGCTCACCTCGTGACGACCACCCCCCTCGCTCACCGCGCCACCGCAGTGGCCGCCCGCGCCACGGATCTGTCCAAGGTGTACGGACAGGGCGAGACCCAGGTGGTCGCGCTGGACCGGGTCACCGTGGACTTCCGGCAGGCGGAGTTCACCGCGATCATGGGCCCGTCGGGCTCCGGCAAGTCCACGCTGATGCACTGCGTGGCCGGACTGGACAGCTTCAGCTCCGGGTCCGTGCGGATCGGTGAGACCGAGCTCGGGTCGCTCAAGGACAAGCAGCTGACCCAGCTGCGCCGGGACAAGATCGGCTTCATCTTCCAGGCGTTCAACCTGCTGCCGACGCTGACCGGTCTGGAGAACATCACCCTCCCGATGGACATAGCGGGCCGCAAGCCCGACAAGCAGTGGCTGCAGCAGGTCATCGAGATGGTGGGCCTGCAGGACCGCCTCAGCCACCGCCCCACCGAGCTCTCCGGCGGCCAGCAGCAGCGCGTCGCCGTCGCCCGCGCCCTGGCCTCGCAGCCGGAGATCATCTTCGGTGACGAGCCGACCGGAAACCTGGACTCGCGTTCCGGCGCGGAGGTACTGGGCTTCCTGCGCAACTCCGTACGGGAGCTGGGGCAGACCGTCGTCATGGTCACGCACGACCCGGTGGCCGCCTCCTACGCCGACCGGGTGATCTTCCTGGCCGACGGCCGGATCGTCGACGAGATGCTGCACCCCACCGCGGACGGCGTCCTGGACCGGATGAAGGAGTTCGACGCCAAGGGCCGGACCAGCTGAACGACCGCTGACACGCAGACTCCGGCTCTCACACAGGACTGACACAGACATGTTCCGTACCGCCCTGCGCAATGTGCTCGCGCACAAGGCCAGACTGCTGATGACCGTACTCGCCGTGATGCTCGGCGTGGCCTTCGTCTCCGGCACCCTGGTCTTCACCGACACCCTCGGCAACGCCTACCGCAAGCAGTCGGCCAAGAGCTACGACAACGTCGCGGTCGCCGTCACCACGTACACCGGCCAGAGCGACGGCAAGAAGAAGGCCGGGATCGACACCAGGACCCTGGAGAAGATCCGGAGTCTGGACGGGGTCGCCGACGCCACCGGGCGGGTCTCCGGCTTCGCCGGCGTCGCCGACCAGGACGGCAAGCTGATCGGCAACGGCTGGTCCAACACCGGTGCGAACTTCGCCCCCGGCAAGGACGGCAAGGACGCCCAGTACACCTTCACCGACGGCTCCGGTCCGGTGAAGGACAGTCAGATCGCCCTCGACCAGGACTCCGCGGCCAAGGGCGAGTACCGGGTCGGGGACACCGTGCGGGTCGCGACCAACGGCCCGGTGAAGGAGTACACCCTCTCCGGTGTCTTCACCACCGAGGACGGCGGGGTCAACGCCGGCGGCAGCCTCGTCCTCTTCGACACCCCGGTCGCGCAGAAGCTGTATCTGCAGCCCGGCTACTTCAAGGACGTCACCGTCGCCGCCGCGGCCGGAGCCTCCGACCAGAAGATCCTGGACGAGGTCACGCCGCTGCTGCCCAAGGACGCCGAGGCGCAGACCGGCAAGCAGCTCGCCGACGACCAGGCCAGGATGATCGAGGATGGACTGTCCAACCTCAACACGATGCTGCTCGCCTTCGCCGCCATCGCACTCTTCGTCGGCGTCTTCCTCATCGCCAACACCTTCACCATGCTGGTCGCCCAGCGCACCAGGGAGCTGGCGCTGATGCGCGCCGTCGGTGCGTCACGCCGCCAGGTCAAGCGCTCGGTGATGCTCGAGGCGCTGGTCGTCGGCGCGCTCGCCTCCGTGATCGGTTTCGTTCTCGGCATCGGGCTGGCGACCGGGCTGCGGTCCGCGATGAGCTCCTTCGGTGCGAAGGTGCCCGCGGGCCCGCTGATCATCTCGCCGACCGCGATCGCCTCCGCCCTCGCGGTCGGTGTGCTGGTCACCGTGCTCGCCGCGTGGCTGCCCGCCCGCCGGGCCGCGAAGATCCCGCCGGTGGCGGCGATGAGCAGTGTGCACGCGGTGGCGACCACCAAGTCGCTGGTCGTACGGAACTCCATCGGCGGCGCGATCACGCTGCTCGGCGCGGCCGGCATCCTCGGCGGCGCGGCGGCCGGCAAGGACGGCCGGATGCTCATCGGGGCCGGCGCGTTCCTGGCGATGATCGGCATCATCGTGCTGATTCCGCTGCTGTCCCGTCCCGTGATCGCGCTGGCGCGTCCGCTGCTGCACCGTGTGTTCGGGGTGTCCGGCAAGCTGGCCGGCCAGAACGCGGTCCGTAATCCGCGTCGTACCGGAGCCACCGCCTCGGCGCTGGCCATCGGCCTGACCCTGGTCACCGGCCTCTCGGTGCTCGGCGTCACGATGGGCCGTGCCGTGGACAAGATGACCACGGACAACATCAAGGCCGACTACATGGTGACGATGGCCGGCGGCGGTGCGCTGGACAAGTCGGCGCTGACCGCGCTGGAGAAGGCGAAGGGCGTCAGCGCGGTCTCCCCGCAGCAGGCCACCTCGCTGGAGATCAAGGGCGAATGGCACTCCGCCTCCGCCGTCACTCCGGGCGACGTGGAGAAGGTCTTCGACCTCAAGACGGTCTCCGGCTCCCTGGCCACCCTCGGCGAGGGACGGATCGCGGTCGCCGAGAAGACCGCGAAGTCCAACGGCTGGAAGACCGGTGACTCGCTGGCGGTGAAGTTCGGGACCGACAGCGACGGCGGCAAGGCCGCGACGAAGAACCTGACGGTCGGCGCGGTCTACGCCGACAACGAGTTCCTCTCGCCGGTGCTGGTGTCCACGGACGTCGTCGCTCCGTACGAGGCGAAGCCGTACATCCCCGAGGTCTGGGTGAAGATGGACGGCGGACCGACCGAGGCGAACGAGCGGGCGCTGGTGAACGCGCTGGGTGACAGCCCGGCGATGAGCATCAAGGACCAGCAGGACATCCGGAACACGTTCGGCGGCTTCATCAACACCGCGCTGAACATCATGTACGGACTGCTGGCGATGGCCCTGATCATCGCGGTGCTCGGCGTCATCAACACCCTCGCGATGTCCGTCTTCGAGCGTCAGCAGGAGATCGGCATGCTGCGCGCGATCGGCCTGGACCGCGGCAAGGTCAAGCGGATGATCCGCCTGGAAGCGGTGGTGATCTCGGTCTTCGGCGCGGTGATCGGTGTCGGGCTCGGGTCCTTCCTGGCCTGGGCGATCGGCGAGACGATCAGGAAGGAGATCCCCGGGTACGCGCTGGTCGTGCCGTGGGACCGGATCGGGATCTTCCTGCTGCTCGCCGGTGTGGTCGGGGTGCTGGCCGCGCTGTGGCCTGCGCGCAGTGCCGCCAGGCTGAACATGCTGACGGCGATCAAGACCGAGTAAGTCCGGTACGCACAAGGGGCCCCGCGACCTGGGCAGGTCGCGGGGCCTTTGTGCTCCCGTCCGGATCCCCCGCGCCCGGAACACGTGTGTCCTGATCGCATGTGCCCGGATCAGGTGCGCCCGGATCAGGTGCGCCCGGTCAGGTGCGCCCGGATCGCGTGAGCCCGGATCGCGTGCGCCCGGATCGCCGCCCGACGCCGTCAGGTGCCGGCGCAGTAGCTCATCAGCTGATCGTGGTTGGCCTTGAACTGGTTGTAGAGCGCCACGTTGTCGATCTTGAGCAGCGTCTCGTCGTTGGAGCGGAGCGCCTGATACGAGAAGTTGTGGCTGCCCGTCCAGACCAGCTTCTTGCCGGCCACCCCGTCGTATGTGCCGCTGACCATCAGGTACTTGGAGTGCAGACCGATCTTGGCGCCCGACGGCGAGTTCTCCCAGCACTCCACGCGCTTGGTGAGCTTGCCGGAGATGATGCCCTCCACGGTCTTGCCCAGCGAGCCCGGCGTATCCGCCGTTCCCGGGTTCCCGTCGTGGGCAAGGCTCACGGAGCAGCCGGCGCTCGCGAGAGAGACGAGCTTGGTGGCGACCTCCTTGCGGTAGAAGAGGTTGGCCGCCATCCGTACTTCGGTGCCGCCGGCGCAGCCGACCTTGTCGAGGATCAGTTTGACGGTGTCGGTGGCGGCGTCGCCGTCGAACTGGGTGCCCGCGGTTTCCTTGCGCGGGAAGAAGTACGCCTTGTACGGGCCGCTCGACGGGGTCTGGTAGTAGTCGCTCAGACCGCTCGATGTGCCGTACTTGAGCAGGTCGGCGAAGTAGGCCTGGTAGATGCCGTAGAGCCCGGAGTCGACGATCGTCACCGCGTTGTTGAAGAGCTCGGTGCGCTGGAGGCCGGTCATATTGGCCGAAGCCTGTACGACGACATTGTCCGCGCCTCCCACCCGGGAGAACAGGAAGATCTTGTTGTGGTTGATCGCGCCGTCGTCGCCGGGCAGCTTCCGGCTGCCGATGCAGCCGCGTCCGGCGGGACAGGCGTAGACCCACGAGGTCTTGGTGCGGTCGGTGCCCAGTCCGCCGGTGAGCGTGGCGTACTCGTTCCCGTCCGTTGTCAGGGTGGTGTGGTCGAGGATCACCCGGACCGAGACGCCGCGCTGCTTGGCGGCGACCAGCGCGGCACTGACGACATCGTCGGTGAAGTTGTACATCGACACCGTGATCGAGGTGCCCGACTGGGCGTCATTGATCAGGTTCACGATGTGGTCGCGGACCTTGTCCTGTTCGGCGGTGGTACCTGCCGGGTTGTTGAAGGTGGCGGTCGTGGTGACGGCGAGCGCGTCGGTTCCCGCGGAGGCGGTGGCCGTGGAGAGCGTGGCGGCGGACAGGAGCGCGGCGGTGAGGCCCAGCAGCCATCTCGTGTGGCGGCGCAAGTGGCTCTTCCTTTCATTATTACGCATACATGACAAATCAGACAGCGGGGTGCGCCCGTGCGCACACAAAAGGAGGCGGGGGCGCGGGGCCTCTCGGCCTCAGCGCCCCCGCCCCGGTCTCCCGAGCCTGAAGGGTCGAACGTATCAACCTCGCCCTTTCGAAGGGCAGTTGACCCCCGGTCGGCTCACCCGGTCCCGTTCCATTCGCGTGTACGCAGCGGCAGCCGGGAGTTCCCGCTCTCCGGCGTCTTCACGGCCAGGATCTGGTTGACCCCGATCCTGTTGCGCTCGAAGGAGATCGCGCAGGCGGCCATATAGAGCCGCCAGACACGAGCGCGGCCAGGAGTGCTCAGCCGCACCGCCTTGCGCCAGTTGGCCTCCAGGCCGGCGACCCAGTGGCGCAGCGTGAGCGCGTAGTGCTCGCGGATCGACTCGACGTCGCGGACCTCGAAGCCGGCTTCCTCGAGCGCGCCCACGGTACGGCCGAGCGGGGCCAGCTCGCCGTCCGGGAAAACGTACCGGTCGATGAACTCGTCGACCTGGTAGGCGGATTCGTCCTTCTCGGGACGGCGGGCGATCTGGTGGTTGAGCAGTCGGCCGCCGGGCTTGAGGAGCGAGAA
The DNA here is from genome assembly GCF_053591755.1 of Streptomyces sp. NPDC002926. Taxonomy (NCBI): domain Bacteria; kingdom Bacillati; phylum Actinomycetota; class Actinomycetes; order Kitasatosporales; family Streptomycetaceae; genus Streptomyces; species Streptomyces sp. NPDC002926. The sequence continues at coordinate 182,757 of NZ_JBSFUK010000010.1, read as the reverse complement.
GAGCTGCTCGGCGTACTCGTGATAGCGGACCTCACCGACGTGTTCAGCCATACCGATGGAGGAAATGGCGTCGTACGGACCGTCCCTGACGTCCCGGTAGTCCTGAACGCGGATCTCGATTCGGTCGGTGAGGCCCTCCTCGGCGATGCGCTTGCGGGCGAAGACTGCCTGCTCATGGGAGAGGGTGACGCCGATTGCCTGGACGCCGTACTCGCGGGCTGCGTGGATCACCATGGCACCCCAGCCGCAGCCGACGTCGAGGAGCCGGTCCCCCTCCTTCAGGGCGAGCTTGCGGCAGATGAGGTCGAGCTTGTCGCGCTGAGCGTCTTCGAGACTGCTGTCCTCGTGCTCCCAGTACGCACACGAGTAGACCATCGAAGGCCCGAGCATCAGCGCGTAGAAGTCGTTGCCGACGTCGTAGTGGTGGCTGATGGCCTGCTTGTCACGGCGCTTGGTGTGCAGCGGCCCCACGCGCCGCCGGACCTCCTCGGCGGGCGGGGGCGGCGGCGGCAGCGTCCCGCCGATCTTCAGCAGCCCGCGGGCGGCGGCGCGGAGCCGCGGGTCCAGGACGGCGTGAGCGCGGTCCTTGGTCTCGCCGCCGCGCTCCCACAAGACCCCGGCGAGCAGGTCGAGCGCGGTGTACAGATCGCCGTCCACATCAATCTCCCCGGCCACCCAGGCCCGGGCCAGCCCCAGCTCTCCCGGCCGCCACAACAGCCGGCGCAGCGCACGCCGGTGCCGGATGACGAGAACGGGAGTGCCTGGCGGCCCGGACTCGCTGCCGTCCCAGGCCCGGATACGGACCGGTAGCGGGTCGCCGAGCAACTCCTCGGCAAGAGTGGTCAGCCGCAGCGCGGCGTCGGCCATGGCGCACACCTCCGTGACGGTGGATCCCAGAAATGCTGCGCACCACGCCCCGAAGCCGCGCGGTGCACTCCAGAGAACAATCCGACCACCTTGCGCGCTTCCCGACATCACGCAATGCCCGAGCAAATCACCTGCATGCCACACATACCCGTCCGGACGACGGGCCGGCTGTCTGAGGCCGCTCAGCGACGGCGAGGTGCACCGCGCACGCCGAAGGGGCCGCCCGCACCACGGATGGCGGGCGGCCCCTTCGGGGCAGGACGTGTTGCTGCGGCTAGGAGGCCTTGGCCTTCTCGGCTTCCGCCTTCTGTACTTCCGGCTTCGGTACGGCCGCCGGTGCCGGCTTCGCGGCCTCGTAGAACTCCTCGCGCGGCGTCTCCATCGCGCCGAGGGAGACGACCTCACGCTTCAGGAACATCGCAAGCGTCCAGTCGGCGAAGACCCGGATCTTGCGGTTCCAGGTCGGCATCGCCATGCCGTGGTAGCCACGGTGCATGTACCAGGCGAGCCGGCCCTTGAGCTTGATCTTCACCTTGCCCATGACGATCATCGCGACGCCCTTGTGCAGGCCGAGACCGGCCACCGCACCCTTGTTGGCGTGGCTGTACTCCTTCTGCGGGAAGCCCCGCATACCGGAGATGACGTTGTCGCCGAGGACCCGCGCCTGACGCAGCGCGTGCTGGGCGTTCGGCGGGCACCAGGCGTTCTCCACGCCGGCCTTGCGGGCCGCGCTGTCCGGGACCTGGGCGTTGTCGCCGGCGGCCCAGACGTAGTCGGTGCCCTGGACCTGCAGCGTCGTCGTGGTGTCGACGTGACCGCGCGGTCCCAGCGGCAGGCCGTAACGGACCAGCGCCGGGTTCGGCTTCACACCGGCGGTCCACACGATGGTGCTGGAGTCGACCTCGAGGCCGTTCTTCAGCACCACGTGGCCGTCCACGCAGGAGTCCATCGACGTCGACAGGTAGATCTCGATGCCGCGGCCCTCGAGGTGCTCCTTGCCGTACTTGCCCAGCTTCGGGCCCACCTCGGGAAGGATCTTGTCGGCCGCGTCGACCAGGATGAAGCGCATGTCCTCGCGCTTGACGTTCGTGTAGTACTTGGCCGCGTCGCGCGCCAGGTCCTCCACCTCGCCGATGGTCTCGGCGCCGGCGAAGCCACCGCCCACGAAGACGAAGGTGAGCGCCTTGCGGCGGACGTCCTCATCGGTCGTCGAGTCGGCCTTGTCGAGCTGCTCGAGTACGTGGTTGCGGAGGCCGATGGCCTCCTCGATGCCCTTCATACCGATGCCCTGCTCGGCGAGGCCGGGGATCGGGAAGGTGCGGGAGACCGCGCCGAGCGCGACGATCAGGTAGTCGAACGGCAGCTCGTACGCCTCGCCGACGAGCGGCGAGATCGTGGCGACCTTGCGGTCCTGATCGATGGTGGTAACCCGACCGGTGAGCACCTCGGCCTTGGGCAGGACGCGTCGCAGCGGTACGACGACGTGCCTCGGCGAGATGCTGCCGGCGGCGGCTTCGGGGAGGAAGGGCTGGTACGTCATGTACGAGCGCGGATCCACGACCGTGACGGTCGCTTCCGCGTAACGCATCTTCTTCAGAATGCGTCGAGCTGCGTACAGGCCTACGTACCCACCGCCTACAACGAGGATCCTGGGACGCTCCGTGGTGCTCATGCCATCGAGTATCCACCCCCCTCGGAGGGGGTGCTCGTGAGCCCCTTCACAAGGTCTCGGCACACCTCTGCTACACTGCCCCGCCCACGTGACCGAGGTCATGGCGCCGGAGGGGGACCACGGTGTAAAGGCAAACATTGTTCGCCCCTCGTGAGCTGGTCCCTAAGGGGCCTTCCGGAGGTGGACCACTGCCCCGGCCCACTCCCCCGCGACACTCCTGGTTCTGTCCGGAATGCGCGTGCCCGGGGCCGCCGGGCGGGCCGCGGAGGGCTTTCGACCCCCCACGGCCCCCAACATGGCCGAATTCCTTGTGAAGAACTTCACGAAGTTCGTCGCGCCGCAGTCGAAAGACCGGTCCCTAGGCGACGGACCAGGCGATCCCGTCAAGGATGTCGTGCTCGCTGACGACCACTTCGCGCGCGCCGATCCGCTCCATGATCTCCCTCAGTACCAGTGCTCCGGCCCCGATGACATCCACCCGGCCCGGGTGCATGACCCGGTACGCGGCGCGCTGTTCATGAGTGGACTCCAGCAGCGTGTCGCTGATCCTCACCACCTGCTCGTACGGGATCCGGGCGTGGTGGATCTTCGCCGAGTCGTACGAGTCGAGGCCGAGCGCGATCCCCGCGACCGTCGTCACCGATCCGGCGAGACCGACCAGGGTGCGCGCCTCGCGGAGCGGGACGGTCTCCTCCGCCACGTCGAGCGCGGCCCGGATGTCCGTGCGGATCGCGGCGATCTCAGCGGCCGTCGGCGGATCGTTGTGGATGTGCCGCTCGGTCAGCCGTACGCAGCCGATGTCGACCGACCGCGCGGCCAGTACGCGCTCCTCGCCGACGACGAACTCGGTCGAGCCGCCCCCGATGTCCACGACGAGACGCTCCTCGTGGCCGGGCAGGCCCCCGGTGGCACCGGTGAAGGAGAACTCCGCCTCCTGATCGCCGGTGATCACCTCGGGCTCGACGCCGAGGATGTCGATGACGCCACGGACGAACTCGTCACGGTTCTCGGCATCACGCGAGGCGGAGGTGGCCACGAAGCGGAGCTTCTCGGCACCGTGCTCCTTGATGACGGCGGCGTACTCGCGGCAGGCGGCGAAGGTCCGCTCCAGCGCCTCGGGCGCGAGCCGTCCGGTGCGGTCCACGCCCTGGCCCAGCCGGACGATGATCATCCGCCGGTCCAGGTCGACCAGCTCGCCCGTCTCCGGGTCCGCGTCGGCGACGAGGAGGCGGATGGAGTTCGTACCGCAGTCGATGGCGGCGACCCGGGTCACTCCTTGTCCCCTTCTTCACCGGACACGACGTCCCCCTCTTCACCGGGCGCGACCTCTTCGCCGCCGGGCGCGACCTCTCCGCACGGCGCGACACAGGGGCCCTTGCGCCACCACTCGGGGAGCAGGGCGATCGCCTCGTCGCCCAGCGGGTTGACCCCGGGGCCGGCCGCGAGCGAGTGGGCGACCAGCACGTGCAGGCACTTCACCCGGTCGGGCATGCCACCCGCGCTGGGGAAGCCCTGCAGCACGTCGATGGCGTCGCGGCGCGCGATGTAGTCCTCGTGGGCGGCGCGGTACCCGGCGGCCAGCTCCGGGTCGGTCGCGAGACGGTCTGTCATCTCCTTCATGACACCGTTCGCCTCGAGCGTGCCGATCGCCGACGCGGCCCGCGGGCAGGTCAGGTAGTACAGCGTCGGGAACGGGGTGCCGTCCGGGAGCCGCGGAGCGGTCTCGACGACATCCGGCTGTCCGCACGGGCAGCGGTGCGCGATCGTGCGCAGACCGCGTGGCGGGCGGCCGAGCTGCTCCTTGAACGCGGCGATGTCCGCGTCGGTCGGCGGAGTGGGGTCGGTGGTGGGAGGGGGCGTTTCCATGCCTGCCTTGGTTCTACTTGACTGCTACTTGCGGTCGGCGTTGTCGACGCCGTCCCAGACGTTCGAGTACCAGGGGCGGTCCGCCGCCCCTTCGTCGGTACGGCGGCGCTCGGCGGCCTCCGGGTCGATCACCGTGTACCCAGTCTCTCCCGGGAGCACGAAGTGCAGGTGCTCGCGGGCCAGCCGCTCGACGTACCTGTCGTCCTGGAGGCGCGCCTTCTCGTCCCTGAGCCGCTCGACCTGCTGCTTGGCGTCGCCCATCCGGCGCCTCTGGTCCGCGATGTCGGCGCGCTGGGAGACGTACTGACGCATCGGGTACGCGAGCGCCACGACCAGCGAGCAGATCACCAGGGTCAGAAACGCCGCCCGGCCGGTGAGCCGGGAGCGGCGGTCCTGCCGGCGGTTCTGGGAGCGGTAGACGCGAGCCGCGGTCTGCTCGCCGAGCAGCCGCAGCCTGGTCGCGGTGGAGAACCGGTCCTGGTCCCCTTTGCGTGCCATGGTCTCGCCTCCCCTTTACGCGCATACGTCCCCGGACACGGTACGGGACCGCGACCGGGGACGCTTGGCTTCACTACGCCTTTGCGACCCATTCACTTCTCTGGATGCAAGGGCGAACGGCAGGGCCTCAGCCGGTGATCAGCCCTTGAAGCGCGGGAAGGCGGAGCGGCCGGCGTACACCGCGGCGTCGTCGAGGATCTCCTCGATACGCAGCAGCTGGTTGTACTTGGCGACGCGCTCGGAGCGGGCCGGGGCGCCGGTCTTGATCTGGCCGCAGTTGGTGGCAACGGCCAGGTCGGCGATGGTGACGTCCTCGGTCTCGCCGGAGCGGTGGGACATCATGCACTTGAAGCCGCTGCGCTGGGCGAGCTCCACGGCGTCCAGGGTCTCGGTCAGCGAACCGATCTGGTTCACCTTGACGAGCAGGGCGTTCGCGGCGCCGTCCTCGATACCGCGGGCCAGACGCTCCGGGTTGGTGACGAACAGGTCGTCGCCGACGATCTGGACCTTGGCGCCCAGCTTGTCGGTGAGGACCTTCCAGCCGGCCCAGTCGTCCTCGAAGAGCGGGTCCTCGATGGAGACGAGCGGGTAGGCCGCCACGAGCTCCTCGTAGTACTCGGTCATCTCGGCGGCGGAGCGGGACTTGCCCTCGAACTCGTACAGGCCGTCCTTGTAGAACTCGGACGCGGCGACGTCGAGCGCGAGCGCGATGTCCTTGCCCGGGGCGTAACCGGCCTGCTTGATGGCCTCGAGGATGAGGTCCAGGGCGGCGCGGTTGGACTCCAGGTTCGGCGCGAAGCCGCCCTCGTCGCCGAGGCCGGTGGAGAGGCCCTTGGTCTTCAGGACGGACTTGAGGGTGTGGTAGACCTCGGCGCCCCAGCGCAGAGCCTCGGAGAAGGACTCGGCGCCGATCGGCGCGATCATGAACTCCTGGATGTCCACGTTGGAGTCGGCGTGCGAGCCGCCGTTCAGGATGTTCATCATCGGAACGGGCAGCAGGTGCGCGTTCGGGCCGCCGAGGTAGCGGAAGAGCGGCAGGTCGGACGCCTCGGAGGCGGCGTGCGCGACGGCGAGGGAGACGCCGAGGATGGCGTTGGCACCGAGGGAGGACTTGTCCGGAGTGGCGTCCAGGTCGAACATCGCCTGGTCGATCAGGCGCTGCTCGGTGGCGTCGTAGCCGACGAGCTCCGGGCCGATCTGCTCGATGACGGCGAGGACAGCCTTCTCCACGCCCTTGCCCTGGTAGCGGTTCTGGTCACCGTCGCGGAGCTCAAGAGCCTCGAACGCACCGGTGGAGGCGCCGGACGGAACAGCAGCACGGCCCGTGCTGCCGTCGTCGAGGCCAACCTCGACCTCGACCGTGGGGTTGCCTCGGGAGTCCAGGATTTCCCGGGCTACGACGACGTCGATGGACGGCACGAGCATCTCCTTCTGGGATGTGACGCTGAGAATGCAGGGTCTCTTGGCCTTGCGACATGAGCCTAACCGGCTCCACGGCGTCGGTCGGCCGTTGCCCGCCCGCTGGGACGAAAAACGGCGCGAAGACTCGCGACGCAGGACAAACAGCACGTGAACTACCTGCGGGTAACGCCACGGGAGCCGACGGAGACACTCGCGGCCACCGGTACCGGCCGGGGACAGAACCCGGCCGGGGACAGACAGAACCCCGGCCCGGCGCGTACGGGGGAAGACGCGCCGGACCGGGGCGTTGGGGACCCGGGGTCAGCTCAGGTGGAGCTGCTGGCCCGGGAAGATCACGTCGGCGCGCTCGACGATGTCCTTGTTGAGGTCGAACAGCTTCTTCCAGCCGCCCTTGACCTTCTGGGTCTCGGCGATCGTGCCGAGGGTGTCGCCCGCCTTCACCTTGTACTCGCCGTCACCCTTCTTGAAACCCTTGGCGGCGGGCTTCGCGGACTTCACCGGGGCGGCGGGGCGCTCGGAGCGCGTGGTGGGGGCCTCGGCGCGCTTCGGGGCGGGCTGCGCCTTCTGCGTGGTGCCGGAGTCGGCGGAGCCGCCGTCGAAGGGGGTGTTGGACAGGCCGACGCCGCAGTTGGGCCAGGCGCCCTTGCCCTGGCCGGCCAGAACCTTCTCGGCGACCGCTATCTGCTGGGACTTGGAGGCCTGGTCGGCGGAGGAGGCGTACGCCGTGCCGCCGTACGCGGCCCAGGTGGAGGCCGAGAACTGCAGGCCGCCGTAGAAACCGTTGCCGGTGTTGATGGACCAGTTGCCGCCGGCCTCGCACTGGGCGACCCGGTCCCACTCGGAGGCGGTCGCGGCGGAGGCCGAGGTGGCGCCCATCAGCGGGGCGGCGACGACGGCACCGGTGACACCGGCGAGCGCGGCGATACGGGCAGTCCGATTGAAGGCGGCCGGGCGGCGGTGCTTGCTCTTGCTGGAAAACAGCATGGAACGACTCCTCACCGACGCCTGCGAGGTGAGCTGTCGGGTTCGGGCCAAGTGAGTTGCCCGGCCGCGCGTCGTGGCGCGCGGCTTCACCCCAAGCCGGTCCGTGGGCCGTTGCGTACTGCTCTCAACGGCCGGGCCCGGCACTTACCTTGGGTCCCCCGCTCCTGCCTTCGGCGCTCTGTGCGAACGACTGCTCCCCCCGACCGGCGGCAGGATTCGGCGTGACGGTCAGTGGTGCCCGCGGTGGCGAGCGGTTCAGACCGTAGACACAGCTCTCCCCGATGTTCAAAGACGAACATCGGGGAGAAATCGCCCATTCCGCCACTCGGGGAACTCTCGTTTTCGCAGGTGAGAAGCGGAACGACCCAATCAGGGGGGCGAGATATGTCAGTTGGGACAAAGAGACCCATGTCTCACTTGGTCAAACTCGGACATATATCCGCTAACTGCCGCTACCTCAGATCCAGATCGAGGCTCTGGCCAGGGTGGATCAGGTCCGGATCGATACCGACGGTCTTCCGGTTCGCCTCGTAGATCGCGGACCAGCCACCGGCCAGCTTCTGCTCGTCGGCGATGGCCCACAGGCTGTCGCCGGGGCGGACGGTGTACTCGCCGGGCACCGCGTCCGCACTGCCTGTCTTGCCGGCCTCGTCACGTGCCGCACCGTCACCCCGCGAGGCATGGCGGGCATCTTCGCGTTGATTGTCCGTATTGCCCGGCTCTGTCTCCTCCGGGGTGCCACGGTGCTTTCCGGTGCCGCTGTCGGCGTCGGCGTCCTGCCCCGTGCCCGGATCCGCCGACCCGGACGGCTGGGTCGACGCCTTGGGGGTCGACGGCGCGGAGGGGTCCGCGGACGGCTCGGCGGACTCGGCGGCCCCGGCGGAGGGCTTCGCGGTCGTGGCCGACTGTGCGGGAGCACTCTGCCCGGGCGACGGCATGGCGCCGGGGTCGACGCCCGTCGCGGCGCCGTCGTTGGCCAGCCCCGCGATCAGCGAACAGGTGGCCCACGCCTGCGGACCCTGCGCGTCGAGGACCTTCTCCGCGACCGCGATCTGCTGGGAGCGGCTCGCGAGGTCGGCGGTGGGCGCGTACGCCGTCCCGCCGAAGTCCTGCCAGGCCTCCTGCGTGAACTGCAGACCGCCGTAGAACCCGTTGCCGAGGTCGGCACTCCACATGCCGCCGCTCTCGCACTCCGCGACGCGGTCCCACGTGGCGGCATCGGCGGCGGAGGCCGACCCGGCGCCGAGCAGCGGGATGGCGATGGCCGATCCCGTCACTCCTGCCGCGACGACGATGGCCGGAGCCTGGCGGGGTCGGCGGTGTCGTCCGTTCCCGGAGCGCATGCGGTTGCCTTTCGCGTGACTACAGACGTGACAACAGCCATGCCTGCGGACCTGCCGCAGACGTGACTGGTGGGACGACGGTGAACGTAGCGGCATTCGAACGTGAGTCACAAGTCGATGCAGCGGAGATAACGTGAAAGTCACAGTCTTGACGCACCGTCAGATTCATCGAGGTGTGAACTCAACGGGCAGAGTGCGCAATCCGCGCATAATGAGCCCCCCACGCCACCGCAAATCGTCTGGATCCCCCGCAAGCCGCAAGTCGGGCATCCTGCGGAGCAGCGTCGCCAGTGCCGTCTGCCCCTCCAGCCGGGCGAGCGGCGCACCGAGGCAGTAGTGGACGCCGTGCCCGTACCCGAGATGCTGGTTGTCGCGCCGGGAGAGGTCGAGAGTGTCCGGGTCCGTGAACCGCTCCGGGTCCCGGTCGGCCGCGGCGAGCACGACGAGGACGGGGTCACCGGCGGCGATGTCCTGTCCACCGATGCTGAGCGGCCGCGTGGCGAACCGCCAGGTCGCGAGCTCCACCGGCCCGTCGTACCGCAGCAGTTCCTCCACACCCGTCTCGAGCAGCTCACTCTCCCCCGCCGCGAGCGAGACCTGGAGCCGCTCCCGCTGCCCCGGGTTGCGCAGCAGCGCGTACACGCCGTTGCCGATGAGATTGACCGTCGTCTCGAAGCCCGCGAAGAGAAGAATGAAGGCCATGGCCGCGGCTTCGTTCTCGGTGAGGTGCTCACCGTGGTCGCCGGCGCGGATCAGACCCGAGATGAGGTCGTCGTCCCCGTCTTGCCCCAGGCCTTCCCTTTTGCGGTGGATGAGTTCCGCGAGATAGCCACGCATCTTCTTCACAGAACGAGCGACACCGCCGCGCGGCCCGCCACCGTGCCGGATCATCATCCCCGCCCAGTCACGGAAGTCGTCCTGGTCCTCACGCGGGACGCCGAGCATGTCGCAGATGGCATAAATGGGGAGCGGGAAGGCGAACTCATGAATGAGGTCCGCCTCCCCCTTCTCCGCGCTGTGCTGATTTTCGAAGATTGTGTCAATGAGCCGGTCCGTCAACTCCTGCACCCGCGGCGCGAACTCGGCGACCCGGCGCGGGGTGAACGCCTTCGACACCAGCCGCCTCAGCCGGGTGTGGTCCGGCGGATCGATGTTCAGCAGATGCGTCATCAGCTCTGCCTTGCGCTCGCCCGGGATACCCGTCTTCCCCTTGGCGTGCGCGGGCTCGGCGTGGTGCAGCGGGTTCTTGGACAGCCGCTGGTCGGCAAGCGCCTGCTTGGCATCGGCGTACCGGGTCACCAGCCATGCCTCGACCCCGCTGGGGAGCCGGGTGCGGTGTACGGGAGCGTGCTCACGCAGCCAGGCATAGGCGGGGTAGGGGTCGGTGGCGAACTCCCAGGTGAAGAGTTCGGGGGCGGATGCGGCGTCATTCACGCCCCGACGTTATCCGGCTTCGCGACGTTCCCCGGCTTCGCGTCGAGTACCTGCGGTGCGCCGGAATGCTGTTGGTCACGCCTACCGCTTGACCCGTCCGCGGACGGCGAGAACGGCGAGGCCGAGCAGCACGGGCTCGGCCAGCCGGGATGCCATCTCGGTGTAGGTGCCGACGGCGGTGAGGTCCTGGCCCGAGGAGCGGAAGACGACCGAGTTCACCACGATACGCAGGGACTTCTCCCACCGATCGGAGGTGAGCCGGAAGGAGAGCGGGCCGGTGGGGTTGACCGGGTCGGGCTTGTCGGTGGTCAGTGAGATGTCCTGCCCGGTCACCCGTCCGGTGGTGGCGGGCTTCGGATCGTCCGCCGGAAGCCCCCACAGCATCATGACCAGCACGGTGGCAGCCATGGAACCGAGCAGCCAGCCCAGCGCGCGCGACGCCCGCAGACCGTACCCGGACATCGCCCAGTACAAAGCCAGCAGCGCGCGCTCGGCACCGGGCCGTTGGTGGTCGTGGCGTCGCATCTCCATCTCGCCGTAATAGAAATCGGCGGCATCCGGCTCGTTCCTGCTGTCCTCGAAGGACTTCCGCAGCTGCCGGTACACCGGCGCCAGTCCCGCCGGACCCACCACCTCCAGCCCGGCCGGCGCTGCCGTCCATCCCGACCGTCCCCGTGCGGCACGCCAGTGCTGCTCCTCGGCCAGCGTCTGCCGTGCGGTCCACCGCGCAAGAAGCAGCCCATGCCGTCGCAGACCGGACGGGGCGGGGGCAAGACGGCATTCCCCTTCCAGCCGCAGCTGGTCGAGGTGCACTGTGCCGGACAGCAGGCAGGCGCTGAGGTCCACGTTGTGGAGCACCAGGTGCGCCGCGTCCGCTCCCCGCAGGGACGCCATTCGTACCCTTGGATCACTGCTGACCAGATCCTCCTCCGCCAAGGCTGTTCCGGCCGTATCGGTGAAGGGGGCGGTCCGAGCGGTGATGCTCAGCGGATACTCGAATACCGCGTCGCTGAGGTCGACAGTGGCGTATCTCAGCCGAAGGGCGGCGGTGGAGTCCCACCTCGTTCGCCGGCACTCGAGGCGGGTTGCTGCTGCCTCGACGGTTACGGGGCTGCCGAACCGTGCTCCGGACAGGCCGAGGGCTCCCTTGCAGACGAGGGGGCCCAGCTGCGAGGCCGTCTCGAACGTCGCCCCGTCGAAGCCGGCCCGGGCGGAGAACGTCGCCCGATCGAAGCCGGCGCGGGCGGAGAACGTCGCCCCGCCGAATCGGGCGCGGGCGGAGAACGTCGCCTCGTCAAAACCGGCGACGCCGGAGAACGTTGCCCTGTTGAACCTGGCGTCGGCGGAGAACGTCACCTCGTCGAACCCGGCGTAGCCGGAGAACGCCGCCTCTTCGAACCCGGCGCCGTCGGAGAACGCCGCCCCGCCGAACACGGTGTCACCGGAGAACATTGCCCTGTCGAACCGGGCGTCGGCGGAGAACGTCGCCCCGCTGAACGCGGCGTAGCCGGAGAACCTGGCCTCGTCGAACCGGGCGTCGGCGGAGAACGTCGCCCCGCTGAAGACGGTGTCACCGGAGAACGTCACCTCTTCGAACCCGGCGCCGTCGGAGAACGCCGCCCCGCCGAACCTGACGTCGCCAAGGCGGGGTCGTCCGGTGGTGGGCTCGCGGAGCGCGTCCAGGAGTTGCCGCAGCAGGCTCTGCGAGATGGGGGTGCTGCGGTGGTCAAGGTCGCTGCCGGGCGCCAGGGCGCCGAGGTAGGTGGCCCGATCGGCGTTCGTGAGGTGAGCGAGACATGCGCCGTACGGCTCTACCTGACGGCCGCGGCAGCCGACCGGGTCGCTGGTCGGGTCCGCACCGCGTGCGCAGTACGGCCAGGTCGGCGCAGACAAGGAGAGCGGTGTGCCGGTGGTCGTCATGTCCGCTGGGACGTTCCGGGCCGATGCCCGGTTGCCGCAGGCGGTCGACCTTTCCCGGCTCGGTCGGCACCGGTCCCTGGCCGGCACTCCAGCGAACCCGGCGGCATCATCGCGGGATCCGCCAGGGGCCTGAGTCCCTGAAACCGAAGGTGGATGAATCCGTCGGTGGCCCCATGCCGGCACCCCCGCGGCACCACTGTCCGGCAACGGGACTAACCGACATGCCCCTCCGCCGCGCGGATCGCATCCCGGTAAGCCCGGGCGGCGGCGCGCAGCGCGGCCTCCGGATCGGTGCCGGCCGCCTCCGCCTGGATGGCGAGGGCCAGCAGCTCGTACCCGATGCCCTCTCCGACGGGCCGCGCCACGCTCAGGCCGGCGGTACGGACCCGGCCCGCGAGCTTCGCGGCGAGCGCGAGGCCCGGCTGGCCCAGCGGCACACCGTCCGTGACCGAGTCGCGCTGCTTCTCCACCGCCTTTGTGCGGAGCCAGTGCTCCTTCACGTCCTGTGGCGTCTCGGCGCTCTCGTCACCGAACACATGCGGATGGCGGTGGATCAACTTCTCCACGATCGTCCCGGCGACGTCGTCGACGGAGAACGGCTCGTCCTGATCCTCCTCCGCGATACGCGCGTGGAAGACGACCTGGAGGAGTACGTCCCCGAGCTCCTCCCGCAGCTCGTCCCGGTCGCCGTCCTCGATCGCCTCGACGAGTTCGTACGCCTCCTCGATGCCGTACTTGGCGAGGCCCTTGTGGGTCTGCTGCGAGGACCACGGGCACTCGAGCCTGATCCGGTCCATGACCTGGACGAGGTCGATGAGGCGTGCGCCGGGCAGGTCGTACGAACCGGGGAGCAGCTCCAGATCCGGCATCTGCACCCGCCCGGACCCGGCAAGCCGGGCGAGCCCGTCGGTCAGGTCCCGGTCGCCCTCGCCGGACTGGACGACCACGACGGTACGGCCTCCCCCAGAGCCTTCGGCCCGGGAGGTGCCCCCGGCGCAGAAGTCGACGAGCTCCTGTGCGGTGGGCGCGGCGATCTCGACGTCGACGCCCGCGTCGCGCAGATACGGCAGCTGCGGATGCCCCTCGTCTGCGCACAGCACCCGGTCCCCGGCGTGCAGCGTCTGCCACGCGGGCCAGGACAGCAGCCCGGGCGCGACGCGGTGGCTGGCGGTCAGCAGGACGATACGGCCAAAGGCAACGGGCGCTTCTGTGGTCACCCGTCGAACCTACCTCGCACCGTTACGCGCCCGCCTCGACGGGCTCCGGCTCCTTGGTGACCTGGGTGATCCAGGGCGCCTTGTAGCTGCCGAGCTCGAGCTTCTGGTTGTCCCAGGCGCCGTAGCGCGGGTTGACGTCGATGTGCAGCGCCTTGGCGGCGGCCGTGAAGGCCTGGTTGAGCTTCTGCTGACCCTCGGGGGTGTTCGTCGCGCCGAGGGAGACGGCGAGCTTGTTCACCAGGATGTCGCGGCGTACGACGCCATCGAGCTGGGCCGGAGCGACACCGCGCTGCTGCAGATACATGGCGGAGAGCTGCTCCTCGCCACCGGACTGCTTGGCCAGGGTGGCCCGGCCGTCCTGGACTTCCTTACGGCTGACCTTGACGCCGGCATCGTCGGCGGCGCGCTGGACGACCTGGTCGACGATGAGGTCGTAGAGCTTGGCGCGGCTGAGCTGCCCGCTGTCCTTGATGAGCTGGGCGGACTGCGGGGAGCGCTGCTGGGCGGCGCGTACGTCCTTCACCTTCGCCTGGACGGTGGCCACCTCGATCCGCTCGCCCCCGACGACGGCGGCGGCCCCTGGGTGCGCGTCACTGCCGCAGGCGGAGAGGACGGGCGCGGCGGTGAGGAGCGCGGCGGAGACGATGAGCGCGGTGCGACGGCGGCGGTGCAAAGGAGCCTCCCGGCGTGATTGTGCTTCGGTGCACAAGACCCTGCGGTGATCGATGGTAGGCAGTCTTGGTGACCTGGGCCACTGATTCGCCGAACGATTCGCCCACGGTTGCGGATGCACGTGCGACGGACCGCCGCCGCTACGACCGATGCCGCTTCAGGCGGGCGGCAAGGGCGGACCGGAAATACTCGAAGCGCTGCCGGTCGAGACCGGTGAACTGGGCGGCAGCCGCTGCTACCCGCTGCACGGCATCAGCCGGTCCTTCGACAACATGTCGCCCGGCCGGCACGGCCTGCCTCCGTTCCGACCGGTGCTCGTCACACCCGGCCGGAACGGGCTCTGCGGTTTCACAACCGCCTCACGATCCGAGCTTCGTGCCCGCCGCAGACCACGAACTCCAGCGCTTCACCGAAGTTCCTGCCCAATTCCCACTCGAGCCCCGGTCCGATCGCCAGAACCCGACCACTGGCCGAGACATAGGACCTGTACTGGATCGACCACATGCCCAACGGGGAGAAGACCTCTCCATAGTTTTCGCGCAGCCTGGCCGACTCACTCAGTGAATCGATGCACGCATCCACGGGATCCACCCGGAGAGACGACCCTGGGTCGCGCTCCTTGGAACTGCGGATCAGCAGCCCGCCGAACTCCTCCCACAACAGGCGGGCCAGATCATGAACCTCGAAACCCGCCGCCTCCAAGGTGTCGACCCACGCGGACGCATCGACCCTTCGGCCTCTGTGCCAGCCGGCCGACATCAAGGCGGATGAGACTGCACTCCCTGCCGGCAGAAGACCGTCAGAATGCTCCATAAATCCTCCCGATCAACGGCTGGCAGAAGTCCTCGCAGGGAGCGGCAGGCGTTCCGCTCTCCATCGGCGACCCTGTGGGCCTGACTCGCAGCGTGCGGAACGACCCTCCGTAGATGGCCAAACCGCCTTCGGCCTTCTGCGCCTCATTCACCGCACACACTTCGGCACACCCGCCGTGATGCGTCCGCATCGCGTCATCAAGATGCGATCCCGGCTCTATGTCGACGTGAGGTTTGGTCGTACGCCCGTAGTACCTGTTGCCGGACGGAGCTGTGTATTCCGTGACGAAATCCGGAGTGGAATCCTGATTCGCCCCACGGTTGACCCTTGCATAGTCCTCGAGGGTAGACCCGTCCCGCGCCCGACCTGGCTTGGCGCTGAGGCAATTGTGGACGAGAGCCGTGGCCGCACCGGCCGCCACAAAGTACGTATGGGCGGTGTCGACGCTCAGGTTGTAGACCGTCGCCTGCTGCGTCCATGCCTGGACCGACTCCACCTGGACCCTGGTGCCGCTGCCCGTCTGGAGCCACTGGCCCGGCCTGAGTTCGCCGGCCTTGAGCCACTTGCCGAGCGAGGGGACCCAGAAGGGGTGGCCCTCTGTCGCGGTGATCTTGTCGGTCGCCCCGCCCTTGTCGCCGTCAGTATCGACCGTGAGCCTGACCAGCCTCTTCAGGCCCTTGCCCTCGATCGTGTCGGTGACCTCCCGATGGGAGGTCTTGCCGGTCGTCGGGTCGGTGGCCATCACCTGGTCACCGACCTGGACCTGCTCAATCGGTTTGCGGGTGCCGTCGGCCATCACCACTTCGGTGCCTGGCACAAAGCTGTTCCCGACCAGGTCGGAGGCGAGCTGTACGCACTCGACCGCCGACTCGACCCGGTCGGCCACGTCCTCGGCCTTCTCAGCCGCCTTGTCGAGCTTGTTCGCGGCCTTGACGATGTCGTCGGCGTACTTCGCCGCCTTCATGCCCATCCGCCCGGCCTTCGCCGCCCGGACCAGCCCCGCGCCCGCGCCGCCGAGCGCCATGCCCGCCACCGTCGCGACCGCCCAGGCGCATGCCTCCATGTCGCCCTTGGTGACGCAGTTCTTGATGTCGTTGAAACCGGTGACCTCGCCGATCACATTGCCGACCGTCTTGACGCCGTCCCAGACCGCGCCCCAGTCGACCGCGTCCCTGACGTCCTCGACGACCGCGCCGACCTGTGCGACCACCGCGTCGCGGATCGAGTCCGCCGCCTTGGCCACGTCCGCGATCACATCGCGCGCCGCGCCGACGAGGATCGCCGGAAGGTTCGGGTCGGCCGTGACGATGGCCTTGGCGACCGCCATCAGCGGTTTCGCCGCGGCGATGATCTCCGGGATCGGGTTGTGCTTGGCCGCGTAGGCGACCGCTTCCTTGGCCTTGCGGGTGATCGCCGCTCTCGCCTCGTGGTACGCCTGGCGGGCCTGCGCGGCCTTCTCCTTCGCCCACTCGGTGAGGCCGGTTCTGCGGCCGATGTCCTTCGCGACCCTGATGCCGGCGTCGACGACTCGCTTCAGGCCCGACTTCTCGTACACGTACCTGGCCGCCGCGCCCACATACCTGGCTGCGATCCTCAGCGCCGAGAGCGGGTGGCGCACCGTGTAGACCACGGCGTTCACCACTGCCTTGGCGCCCTTGTACGCGGCGCGCACGTACTTGTTCTTCTTGACCTTGTTCCAGGCCTTCTTGCACCAGCCGCAGCTCGGCCAGTGGCCGTCCGGGTCGGTGTAGTCCATCGGTGCGCCGGCGCCGTACGTGTACCGGTTGGCCAGGACCGACGCGCCCGAGGCGTAGTTGTACGAGTCGCGCGAGTCGAACGCGCCCGTGCCCGGGTCGTACCAGCGCGCCCCCATGTTCACCTGGTCGGTGGCCGGGTCGGTGTAGTCGCCCTGGTAGCCGGCGTTGCCCGCCATGTCCGTCGTGGCGATGGACTGGCCGAACGGATCGAACGCCGCCGACTGGGCCAGGGACGCCGCCGCGCCGTCCGTCGGCGACATGCCGCCGACCACGTCACCGTGCTTGTCGGAGACCGTCAGCTGGGCCGGGCCGCCGCTCTCGGCGACCGAGAGGAGTTCGTCGGCCGCGCCGCGGCCGTAGGTGGAGTTGTTGTCCTTCACCGGGTCCGGCGAGAAGCCCGCATAGCTGAAGTCCGCGTTGTTGCGGGACGCCACGCGGTCCATCGAGTCGTAGGTGTACTCCGTGCCGGACTCGCCCGCCCTGGTCATGCGGTCGAAGGCGTCGAAGGTGAAGTTCTCGGTCAGACCCGCACTCGTACGCGTGGCCAGCGTGCCGCGCGGGGTGTGGTCGTAGGTGTAGTCCCCGTCGGACAGCAGCCGGTTGCGCTCGTCGAACGTCGACGTCTTGGCACCGTTCCTGACGCGGTTTCCGCTGTCGTCCCAGTCGTATTCAGTCGTCCTGCCGTCGCCCGTCCAGGAGGTGAGCCGGCCCGCGTCGTCGTAGCCGTAGGTGTTCTCCCCGGCCTTGGCTGTTCCGGCGGTCTTCTTCGACGTGAGGTGGTCGTCGGTGTCGTAGCCGTAGTCGGTGGCAGCCACCGTGGCGCCGCCGCTGCTCTTCACCGTGTCGGTGTCGAGGCGGCCCAGATCGTCGTACGTGAAGGAACGCGACTGCCCCGCACCGTAGTTGATCGACTTGACCGCGCCCGCGCCGTCGTATCCGTAGGTCTGGGACGCGCCCGTGAGCGGGTCCGTCTGCGAGTTCAGCTGCTGCTTGACGTAGCCGAAGGTCGCCGTGCCGGATGCGTCGGTGCGGCTGGTGAGCTGTGCGTCGTTGTTGTACCCGTACTCCGCCTTGCCCGAGGGGCCGTCCGCCTTCAGCAGCGAGCCGCGGTCGTTGTACTCGTAGGTGTTGTCGCCCTTGGGGGACGACGCCCTGGTGAGGCGGCCCGCCGGGTCGTACTGGAACCTCTTCTCCGGGGTGGCAGCCTCGGCTCCCGTCCCGGTCTCGCGAACGAGCTCCCCGGCCTTGTCGTACTCACGCTCGCGCACCACCCCGCCCGGCGCGGTCAGCTTCACCGCCTGGCCGAGCTTGTCGTACGCCGTCGTCCAGGTGCGGGCCTCCGGCGACGGATCGCGCGCGGTGGACGGTTCGATCACCGACTCCGGCAGCCCGAGGGTGTTGACCGTGTAGAGCGTCCTGTTGCCGCGGCCGTCTGTGTAGCGGGTGCGGTTGCCCACCGCGTCGTAGCCGAACGACGTGGTGATCGACTTGGTGGCCGAGACCGGCTCGGTCTGGCTGCTGAGCCGGCCCAGCGCGTCATAGGCGTAGGTCGTCACCCGCTGGAGCGGGTCGGTCGAGCTGATGAGGTTGCCGGCCTTGTCGTAGCCGTAACCCACCTTGCGCAACTGGCTGTTGGTCGGATCCAGGTCCGCGTCCTGGACCAGCTGGCCGAGGCCGTCGTAAAGCTTGGACGAGGTACGGCCCAGGCCGTCGGTGCGACGCACCTCGCGGCCGGTCATGTCGTAGCCGAGCTGGGTGAGCACTCCGGACGGGTCGGCCATCCGCGTCATCTGCCCGAGCGCGTCATACGTGAACAGGCTGACGCCGCCGCCCGGCGCGGTCTGCTTCACCACATTGCCCGCGTCGTCATACTCGTGGCGGGTGGTGAAGGCGCCGGGCACCGGCTTCCGCTCGATCTGTGTCGAGGTGACCGGCCGGTCCAGGTCGTCGTAAGTGGTCTCGGCGCGCGACCCGTTCGGATCGGTGACCGTGAGCACCTCGCCGGTGCGGGTGTAGGTGTACTTCCACTGGGCGCGCTCGTCGCCCGTGCCGACCGGTACGTCCTTGACCGTCATCCTGTTCTGGCGGTCATAGGTGAACTTGGTGACCCGGCCCAGCGGATCGGTCGATTCCACGACATTGCCGAGAGCGTCGTACGTGCTGCTGGTGCTGGGAGTGATCGTCTCGGTCGAACCGGGGGGCGTGTAGGAGGGCGCGGTGCTGGTCAGCACCCGGCCCAGTCGGTCGTACGTCGAGCGGTTGGTGTTGCCCAGAGCGTCCACCGACTCGGTCACCGCACCGTAGGTGTCGTAGCCGGTGTAGGTCATCGGCTGGGACGTCACGGGTGCGCTGCCGTTGGACTCGGTCCGGACGGCAGGTGCCTTGGTGGAGATCGAGCGGCCCAGCTCGTCGTAGCCGTACTCCGTCCTGCTGCCCGCCGGGTCGGTCTTGGCCTTGATCAGGCCGCGCTGGTCGTAGTCGTAGACCGTGGTGCGGGAGTCGGATCCGTTCTCGATCGTCTCCTGCTTCGCGTTGCCCGAGTCGTCGTAGACATAGCGGACCGTCTCGGGGGTCACGCTCGTCGGCCACGGCACATTGGAGGGCGCGCCGTTGGACGCGGAGGTCTCCACATTGCCGGCGAGGTCGTAGGTGAACGTGGTGCGCCGGGCGAGCCCGTTCGGGTCGGTGACCACCGACTTCTCGCGGCCCACGGCGTCGTATGTGTGCTGCGTTACGAGCTTGCCGTTGTTGGCCGTCTCCGTCAGGACGTTTCCCGCGCCGTCATAGGTGTTGGACTCGATGACGATGTCGCGCTTGGAGCCGTCGGGGTTGCGGAAGTCCTTCATGGTGATGGACTTGATGAGGTCGTCCCCGAAGTACTCGTAGTTCAGGGTCCGGCCCATGGTGTCGGTGTGCCGGGCGACCCGGCCGCCCATGTCGTACGCGTACGACTGGATCACCGTGTAGTCGTCGTCGCCACCGTCGTCCTCCCAGTCGTGCAGCCGCGTCTCCGCCATCATGTTCCGCGCGGTGTACGCGTAGGAGAACCTGTTGCCGTTGGCGTCGACCATCGAGGTCTTGTTGCCGTTGGCGTCGTAGGTGTATGTCGTCTCGCTGCCCTCGGCGTCGATCGCCTTCTCGGGGCGGCCGTGGTCGTCCATCTCGAAGGTCATCACCCGCGGGGGGTCGCCGCCGAGCAGGTCGGTGATCTCGGTGCGCACCACATTGCCGTCGGCGTCGTACGTCGTGGCCGTCTTCTGCTGGTGCTTGGCGAGCGTGACCGCGTTGGTCGCCGCCGGGTCCGTGGAGGAAGCGACCCGGGAGAGCTTGTCGTAGGTGAAGGTCGTCGTGACGCCGGCCGGCTGGGCGTCGCTGATCCCGGTCTCGGTGAGCTTGCGGCCGAGCGCGTCGTAGGTGAACTTCGAGACCTCGCCGGACGGCTCGGTCACGGTGGCCAGGTCACCGCTCTTGAAGTACTGGTAGCGGGTGACCTTGCCGCGCGGGTCGGTGGTGGTCAGCGGCAGCCCGGTGGGTGTGTTGCCGCCACCGACGGCCGGCTCGACGCCGGTCGTGTAGGTGTGCTTGACCGTTCCGCCGTCGGCCGCGGTCTGCTGGAGCAGCGCGCCGCTCGTGTTGTACGTGTACTGGGTGCGGAAACGGTTGTCCGTGGGACCGGTCGAGCGGCCGTCGCGGGTCTCGGAGGGCTGGTCGGCCCGCAGGTCGAAGTCGCCCGTCGCCGCCGGGTAGGTGGTGTACGAGGTCTGGCAGTCGTCCTTGGCCCGGCAGGTGGTACGGCTGGTGACATTTCCGCGGTCGTCGTAGCCGAGGCTGACCTTGTCGCCGTTCTCGCTGGTGATCCCGGTCTGGAAGCCGTTGTCGTTGTACTCGAAGAGGCGGATCGCGACGCCGTCGGCAGGGTGCCTGATGAAGTCGGGTTCGCTGCCGCCGTCACCGGGCGGGTTGGTGCAGAACGCCGGGTCGCCCGGGTCGGGCTGGGTGCAGATCTGACCGGGCGGGTTGGTGCCGGACGGGGACGGCGACGGTGTGGCGGGCTCGCGGGCGCCGAGCGCCATCGGCTCGCCGTAGCGCAGCATCCGCGAGGTCATGCCGTCGTACTCGTAGAAGTACGGGGCGTCCATCGGGTCGTGGACCTCGATGGTGCGCCGCAGCTCCTTGTCGTTGCCGAAGACGGCGGGGGTGCCGATCTTCCAGGTGCCGCCGTTGCGGTCGGTGTACTCCTCGACGCGGTCGCGGGTGGTGTCGTACTGCACCTCGGAGGCGATACGGCCCGAGGGCAGCGTCGTCTTCGTCAGGACGTCGGCGGCGCGGCCGCCCTCGCGGTAGTGGCCGGCGACGGCGGAGGAGCCCAGCGGGTGGTGGTAGACGGCGACGTCGTCGATGGTGCCCGCGAAGGACTTGGCGCCGGTGGCGCCCCAGCCGGGCCAGGAGGCCGGCGTGCTCGCATGCGCCGAGCCGATCTGGTTGTACGTCAGATCGCTCTGGACGAGCTGGCCGGAGAGGGTGCCGGAGAGCTTGCCGTCCAGGTAGAGGCTCTGTGTGGAGCCGGATGCCGACAGGACGGCGTGGTGCCACTTGCCGTCGTTGACATTCTTGGTGATGTCGGTGATCGGGGCGACGGTGCCGGTCCAGAACTGGCCGCGCAGCTTTCCGTCCGTGCCGACGTACAGTGCCGGGACTCCGACGCCGGGGGCGGTGCCCCACGCCTTGTTCTGGTAGCCGACGAGCGGTCCGCCGACACCGGTCGCGATGGTCTTGAACCACACCTCGACGGCCGCGTCGCGGGCTTTCTTCAGGGTGCCGTTGGGCAGGTCGACGCGTGAGGTGGTGCCGTTGAAGGTGGCCGCGGTACCGGGGTCACCGGTGATGGCACCGGCCGCGCCCAGCGTGACGTTGGAGTACGTGCCGCGGTCCTTGCCGAGGTTGGCCTCGATGGTGCTGTTCGCGGCGGCGCCCTCGTCCTCGCCGAGGCGCCAGTACGACTCGGGACGGGAGTCCAGCACGCTGGTGCCGTAGTGGCTGCCCGTGCTGTGCGTGTACTGCGTGCAGCCGCCCTGCGGATCGCAGACCTTGTCCAGCAGATCGCCGGTGTAGCTGTAGTTCCAGCTCAGCGCCGCTCCGTCGACGGCGTTCGTCGACACCTTGGTGACATGCGGACCGGTCCAGGTGAAGGTGAGCGAACGGCTGTTGCGGGCGTTGACCGCGGTCGACAGCCTGCCGCCGCTGTAGGTGTAGGTGACGGCGTTGGAGTACTGGTCGGTGACCTTGGTCAGCAGTCCCGTGGTGCTGAAGTCGTAGCTCGTGCCGGACTTGTCCTGGAGCTTGTAGGTGTTGGCCGTGGAGTCGAAGGTCAGCTTGGCGAAACGGCCGGGCGGCGGTGCGAAGGTGCCGTCCGTGTTCTTGCCGAAGCGGACGTCCTGGCCGTCCGGGTAGCGGATGACGACATTGCCGGTGCCGTCGTCGTCGGGTGTGAGCCGCATGTCGTAGCGGGTCGACCAGCCGGCGCCGAAGGCGAGATCACGGCGCGGGTCGAGGCTGTTGTATGTCCGTACGAGGGTGAGCTCGGGGCCCACACCGGTGGCCGAGGCGTCGATCGCCGCGCTGGTGAAGTTACCGACGTTCGGGTCGAACTCCTTGCCCTGCGCCTCCGAGAGCCGTGAGGTGATCTCCGGCTGCGGCACGGCGGCGACCAGCGCGATCTGCGCGGTCGGCACCTCGTTGGAGGCGTCCTTGACGAAGCCGCGCCACAGATAGGTCTTGCCCCACTTCAGCCGTCCGGCGGGAATCGGATAGGCCGAGCTCGTCTGGTAGGCGGAGGTGGTGCAGCCGGTCGGCTTGCCGTCCTTGTCCGCCTCACAGATCTCGTACTTGTACTGGAGCGCGGAGCCGGGCGGCGCATCGATGTCCACACCGCTCGCCCACAGCTGCGGGGTCAGCGTCTGCGCCTGGTAACCGTTCGGCGGGTACTGCTCCTTGACCACCGGCGCGATGTCGAAGACCTGCAGAGTCAGCCGGCCCGGCGGCACCTGCTCGTCGGTGAAGACCTTGCCGCCCTGCCGCACCATCGTGAAGTCGAGCATGTACGTGCCCGGCGGCAGCGCCTTGATCGTCGCGTCCACGGTGGTCTTCCCGCCGTAGGCCACGTTGCCGGTCAGGTTGGCGGCGCGCTGCTGGGTGACCAGCTTTCCCTTGGAGTCGTAGGCCCGGTACGCGAGGTAGTACGTGCTCGGCGTCCAGGTCTCCGCGCCCTTGTTGGTGACGGTGACCTTCACCTTGCCGGCCTGGTTCTGCAGGACCGGCGGGTCCGGAACGGGCTTGGGGAAGGCGTAGGCCGCGCTGTACGGCGAGTGCGTGACGAACAGCTTCGGCGGGTTGGCCGTGGAGTGGCCGGTCAGCTTCTTGAAGGAGAGCGAGTCGGTGGCCGAAGCGCGCAGCGACAGACCGTAGTTGGGCTGGGAGCCGTCAACCCAGCGCTGCACGAGGTCGCGGCCGCCCTTGCCGAGGTCGAACAGCTCACCGGCGGCGGGGCAGGCGGACTGCGACTGTCCGAAGGCGACATAGCCGTACGCGAAGGACTTCGATGCGAGGGCCGGGCCCACCGAGGGCCCGGGATAGGAAGTGCCGGTGCCGGCCGTCCAGGCGCCGGTCACCGGGTGGACGGAGACGGAACGCGGCTTGCAGGACGCCGAATCGAAGTTCACGATCTGCAGCTGCGTGCCGAAGATCCTGTGGTGCTTCAACTCCTCGTCCAGGCCGGGGAAACCGAGGAAGGAGTAGGTGGCGCCGGTGGGGCTCTTGCCGACCTGGAGTTCGCTGGAGCCGACGACGGAGCCGCCGCCGTTCCTGACATACATGGAGGTGGAGGCGGCCGTCGTGTCGACGGACGGGTCGACGCGGACCGGGAAGGCACGGGCCGGGTCGGCGAGCCAGCCGGCATCGACGCCGACCTTGAGCGCCTGGCCGCCGCTCTGCTGGATCAGTTCGTAGCGGACGGCGTGCGAGACCGCGCCTTTGGCGTCCTCCATGAAGCCGGCCGGGACGACGGCCTTGGTACGGCCTTCGGCGTCGGCGAGAACAATCGTTTCTGCACTGGCCTTCGCCGTGAGTCCGCTCAGGCTGAGCGGGAAGACGAAGCTTCCGGGGGCATCCGGGGAGCGCAGGACAAGGGTCTCCTTGACGCCGCCCGCCTGCGAGTCCAGCCACAGGTCGGTGCCGGGCAGAACCTTCTCGTACGAGACCCGGCTGCCCTCCGCGCTGCCCCTGACGGCGGCCGCGCCGCTCAGCCCGTAGCCGAAGGACTCGCCCGAGGGCAGGGTGACGGCGGCGAGCTGCGCCGCGTCCGCGCGGTCCGCGATCCGCAGGTCCACCGAGTCGGCGGTGTTGACCCAGTTGCCGTTCCGCTCGACCAGGTTGGCGTCGATGGGACGCCAAACACCGTGCGCGTCCCGGTAATTGATGGGCGTGGTGGAAAGCTCGCTGGTGCGGGTGCCGTCCTCGTTGGCGTACGTACGGCTGCGCGCGTCCCGCTCGGAGACGATCTCCTTGCTGGTCTTGCGGTCGAAGCCCTTGACCTTGGCAGCGGGCGCGGTGCCCACCGCGACGGTGTTCCGCCCGGCCGCGGGCCTGGCCGCCGCCGGACTCTTCAGCGGGTACTTGGCGCGCAGGGACTGCGGTGCCTCGGTGTTGCTCCCACCGCCCGCGACATGGCCGCGCCCCTCCGCGCTGCCCCAGCGCTGGCCGGGGCCCTTGGCGGCGGGCAGCGGATCGGGGAAGAACGGGAAACCAGTGCCGGCCACGGCCAGTGAGCCGACAGCGATCACCATCGCGACTGCGACGCCGATGACCTTCGACCATCTGCTGCGGCGCAGCCTGGTCATCAGGAAATTGCGCGCGAGTCTCCGGTACACCGGCGGTCCCCCCACAGGACGAAGAGTCAATGAGCAAAAGGAGCCTGACTGTTTGTGATGACCATGTCGACTGCTTGTGTAGACCATTCACCTGAGCGTTATTTCGTCGTGATCTTCCTTCCCACGCCCGGCCATAGTGTTTCGTGGTCGCCACATGCGGCACAGCTGACATGGGGGGGCTTCCGCCGCCTTGGAGCCTCAAGAGGCAGCTGCACCACGGTATTTGACGGAAAGACAGCAAGGATTCACATGGCATTCAACTTGCACCGCAGACCTCGCCGGCTGACGGTGGTGGCCACGGCCGCAGCCGCCGCCCTGCCACTGCTCATCGCGCTTCCCGGTACCGCACAGGCCGCCGACGCGGCGAGCTGCGTCGCGGGCGGCCCCACGTACGCCGTGAACAGTGCCGGATCGCTGCTCCAGTACAAGCTGAAGGCCCCGATCGACGGGGCCGGCGGCTATCTCAACCCCACTACCATCGGGTCGAGTTGGAACCTCTACCCGCTGGTGCTCGCCGGTCCGCACGGGAAGTTCTACCTGTTCAAGGCGGACGGCACGTACTACGGCCGGCGGGACAACGCCACCGGCACCTGGCCCGTGAGCGTCAGGAAGATCACCAGCGACTTCGGCTGGCTGGCGGATGCGGCGGACCGCAACCAGGTGACCGTCGACCGAGCCGGACGGATGTGGGTCCTGCTCAACAACGGCCAGCTGAACCTGTACCAGTACGACGGTTCCGGCAACGCCTGGAACGCCGCCTCCACCGGTGGCGTGGTCGACACGGGCTGGAACCGCTACGACCTGATCACCGCGGCCGACGACGGCGTGATCTACGGTCGTTCGGCGACCGACGGCAAGCTCTACCGCTCCCGCTACGACGCCACCAGCCAGCGCTGGACCGAGCGACATGTGGAGGTGAGCACGAGCGACTGGCGCCAGTTCAAGTCGCTCGGCTCCAACGGCGGTGACACCCTGCTGGCGGTGAAGACCACCGGCGAGGCGTACTACTACCGCTTCGACGAGAACAACCGGACCTGGCCGGTGAGCAGGGTCCAGGTCGGCACCTCGGGCTGGCAGAACCTGCTCAGCGTCTCCGCCGCGCCCGACAACTGCAAGATCCTGGCCAGTCACACCCCCGCGGGACCCGCGCGTGCTCAGGAGACGTACACCCGCGCCTCGGTGATGCAGTCCTCGGCCGGATCGCTGGAGATCGCGTACACGGACAACATCGGCCGTCTGGTGCACGGCCGGATAAAGGACCCGTCCAACATCAACGACGTGCAGTGGACGACGCTCTCCGGCAACGAGAACGCCTTCACCGGACAGCCGTCGCTGGCCGAGCATACCGACGGCCGGGTGGTCGTCAGCGCACACAACACCTCGGGCAGTGTCTGGCAGCGCAACCAGACCGCGAAGTCCGCCGCGGACTGGGGCAGCTGGACCGACCTCGCGGGCGCGATGGCGCAGCAGGCCGTCACCGCCAAGACCCCCTCCGGGCTGCTGGCGCAGTTCGCCGCGGACACGGACGGGAAGCCCTGGTACCGCCTCCAGGCCGCGGCCAACGGCAGCTTCAAGGGCTGGATGCCCCTGGTCGGCACCGGCTTCACCGGCCCCTTCACGACCGCGGTCGTGCAGGACGGAATCCAGCTCTTCGGCAAGGACGCCTCCGGCGTGCTGAGCACCGCCCTCTTCAAGGACGACGGCACCCTTTCGGCCTGGACCCCGCTGGGCGCGCAGGCGATCACCGGCAACCCGGCCCCGGTCGTCTATCCCGGCTACCGCATCCGCGTCTTCGCCACCGACCCGAACGGCACTGTGGTGAGCACCACCCAGTCCACCGCGGGCGGGGCGTACGGCGACTGGACCCCGGTCGGCGACCTGACGGCCAAAGGCTCTCCGAGCGCGGTGATCTCCCCGCTCAACGGCATCACCGAGATAGTCGTCCGCGGCGCCGACGACACCATCTACAGCACCGGTGAGACCACTCAGGGCAGCGGAGCCTGGCGCACCTGGAGGTCGGTGAGCGTCGAGACCGCGGCGACCGAGCCCACGGCCTTCGCGTACACCAACGCGAGCGGCCCGACCTGGGCCTACTCCTTCCGTACGGCCGACAACCAGACCCGTATCTACCAGGTCCAGCAGTGACGACTCGGGGGCGGCCACCAGGCCGCCCCAGTGAGTCCGACCCGCGTCAGGCCTGCGGGACCCGCTCCGGCTCCGGCTCCGGCTCCGGCTCCCGCCCGCGTGGGGCCGGCTCCGGCCGGAGCATGATCGTCCGGGAGACCACAAAGGTGATCGGGATCGCCGCGCCCGCCGCGATCAGCGGCGCGTAGCGGCTTCCGAAGTGCAGTACGTCCACCAGCAGATAGACACCGATCGTGGTGACGACGAAGTTCGCCGCGTTGGTGAGCGGGAAGAGCAGGAACTTCCGCCAGGTCGGCCGGGTCCTGTAGGTGAAGTACGAGGTCAGGAAGAAGGACCCGACCATGCTGAGCGCGAAGGCGATGACATGCGCCGCGACATACGGCAGCCAGGTCAGCAGGGCCAGATAGATCCCGTAGTACGTCCCGGTGTTCACCACCCCTACCAGGGCGAATCTGACCATCTGGACCTGGACCGTCATCGTCTTACGAGCTCCCCCGTGCGTGTACGCCGCTCTCCTTCCTGCTGGTGCGGAAGGTCGGCGTTGGTGGCCTTCACCAGGAAGTGCGGTCGCCGCTTCACCTCGTAGTAAATACGGCCGACGTACTCGCCGACCACCCCCAGCATCAGCATCTGCACGCCGGCGAGTGCGGTGACCGCCACCAGAAGGGTGACATACCCGGGGGTGTCCACGCCGTTCACCAGGGCGACACCGACAATCCAGGCGGCATACGCCATGGCCAGCGTGACAAGCAGAAGCCCGAGATAGACGGCGGCCCGCAACGGCTTGTTGTTGAAGGAGAGAAGTCCGTCGAGGCCGTAGTTGAGCAGCTTTCCGAAACTCCATTTGGAGCGGCCCTGCTCACGCAGCGCATTCTCGTACTCGAAGGTCGTGGTGCGGAATCCGACCCAGGCGAAGATGCCCTTGGAGAATCGGTTGTACTCGGTGAGTTCGAGGATCGCATCCACGGTACGGCGCGACAGCAGCCGGAAATCGCCCACGCCGTCGACGAGTTCCACGTCGACGAGGCGGTTGATCAGCCAGTAGTAGGCGCGGGCGGTGACGGTGCGGGTAACCCGGTCGCCCTTGCGGGTGCGCCGGGCGATGACCTGGTCGAATCCCTCCCGGTGCAGCTGCAGCATGCGCCGGACCAGCTCCGGCGGGTGCTGGAGGTCGGCATCCATGATGACGACGGTGTCTCCCTCGGCATGCTGGAGGCCGGCGAGCATCGCCGCTTCCTTGCCGAAGTTGCGGCTGAAGGAGACATAGCGGGTACGAGGGTCGGCCGCGGCGATCTCCTCGAGGAGAGGGAGAGTCCGGTCCTGGCTTCCGTCGTCCACATAGACCAACTCGAATTCCTCCCCGAGCAGGGAGAGTTCTGCGGTCACATGTTCATGGAAGCGGCCGATGATCTCCTCTTCGTTGAAGCACGGAACAACTATCGAGATCAGCACGGAAGAACAACATCCCACCCGAATGACCCGTGCGGATTGCCTGCGTGACGCGTAGGCGACCATTGCGTGAACTGGGCTTCCCGGTGGATGTTTTCACGATCGGCGCTGGCATATTCGAGGAATCATGTCGACTCTGCAATCCGCGCGTGGCCGCGCCGCCGCCCTCGCCGCGCTGATCACCGTGGGGACCGTGTGCGGCGGTGACGCCGTCGCCCGCAGCTTCCCCTTCGGACCGCATACCCGCAGCGTGAACGACCTCGGCAATCAGTTTGTGCCGTTCCATGCCCATCTGTGGGATCTGCTGCACGGCCGTGCGGACGGCGGGCTGCTGCTCAACTGGCAGTCCGGCTACGGAACCAGCTTCCTTCCCGACCTCGGGACCTATCTGACCAGCCCGTTCTCCCTGCTGGTCGGGATCTTCCCACGGGACGAGATCGATCTCGCCGTCTATGTGGTCACGCTGCTGAAGATGGCGGCGGCGGCCGCTGCCATGACCTGGCTGCTGTTCTCCCTGCACCAGGGCGGACGCTGGTGGATGGCGGCGGTGCTCGGCGGCTCGTACGCACTGTGCGGCTGGTCGGTCGTCGAGGCCTCGTACAACCCCATGTGGATGGATGGCCTGGTCGCCTTCCCCCTGCTGTGCATGGCCGGCGAGTGGGCGCGCACGGCACGGCGTCCGCTGCTCGGCCCGTTGATCGTCGCGGTGGCGTGGATCGCCAACTTCTACACCGCCTACATGGCGACCATCGGGGCCGCACTGGTTCTCGCGGTGCGGCTGCTACTGGCGGATACGGACGCAGGGGAGCGGATGCGGGCGCTGCTGCGGGCCACCCGGACCGTACTGCTCGGTATCGCGCTGGCAGGGCCCGTGCTCATCCCCGTCTTTCTCGGTTCCCAGCACGCCTATCCGGGGTGGACGAGGCAGTTCTCGCCGGCCGGCTGGGCCGATGTGTTCGCGCGCACGCTGCCCGCGACGTACAGCTTCTTCACTCCCGCCGTCTTCCTGGGCAGCGGTGCGCTGCTGCTGGCGTGCACGCTCGCCTTCAACGGCGCCGTCCCGCGGCGCGAGCGCTGGGTGTGGACCGGTCTCGCCGTGTCGGTCGCGCTCTCCCTCCAGTGGGGGCCGACCCATCTGGTGTGGCATGTCTTCGCGACGCCCAACGGCAGCCCGTACCGGCAGACCTTCGTCCTCGCCGGAATCCTGGTGATCGCCGCCTGGATCTGTCTCTCCTCCGACTGGCCGGGGCGCCGCGCCCTGCTCGGCGGCGGCGCCGTGGTCACGGCGACCGCGCTCGCCGGCGCCACCAGTGAGCTGGTCACCGTCTGGACGCTTCTGCTGTTCGCGGCCGGGTTCGCGGCGGTCGTCGGCGGTCTGCTCCTGGCCGGCCGTGGCACATGCACCGTCCTCGCCGCGCTGCTGTTCACCGGCGCGCTGGTCGGCCAGGCCGCGGCGACCACCGCATACGCCGACCGGATGAAGCTCGGCAGGCTGGACGACTACCCGGCCTGGGGCGAGCCCCACAGCGAGCGCGCGGCGGCGGTGGCGAAGGCCGACGGCTGGCCGCGCTACCGCACCGACCCCGGCCGCGACCAGATCACCGGCAACGATCCGGTCCTGCTGGGCGGCCAGGGCGGTCAGTACTACAGCAGCCACACCCCCGATGTGTACACGCGCACGCTGGCCGCACTCGGCGCGGGCTGGACGTCCAACGGCCGCAGTGTGCAGTCCCTCGACAACCCGGTCACGGACGCGATCTTCGCCGTCGGCGCACGGGTGCGCACCGCTCCCGGGAAGCACCCGGAGGTGACCCGGGCCGGGCAGGTGCCGCCGCTGGTGACCGTGCGGCCGCCCGGGGCCGAGCCGCGGTACGACTGGAACCCCTTCCGCAACCAGGAGCGGCTGCTCGGCTCCCCGGTCTACGACAACCCGGCCGGTGGCTCCTGCCCGGTCGGCAGCGAGGTCTTCCTCTGGGCACCCGACTACACCGGCAGGGCAAGGCTCGGCGACTCGCCGTGGGTGACGCTGCGCGGCGGACAGCCGAAGCGGCGTGCCGCGCTCACTTCGCTCGGGACGGTGAACTCGCCGGACGAGAAGGTCGGTTACAGCAAGGACCCCCATCGCACGACGCTCGGCTGTCTGGACCGGGCGACGCTGACCGCCGCCGTGGACCGGCTGAAGAAGACCGGCGCGGTCTCGGTCGAGGTCTCCGACAGCGGCGTACGGGCAGAGCTCCCGCCCGGCACCAAGGGGACGGCCGTCATCGCCGCGACCCGGATCGCCGGCTGGACCTGCAACGGCAGGCCGGCCGGCTCCCACCTGGGGCTCGTCGCCGTACCGCTGGACGGCTCCACCACGAGGGTGGACTGCTCGTTCCGCCCTCCCGGCCTGAAGGCGGGTGCGGCGATGGGATCCACGGGCCTGCTGGGGCTCGTACTGATGGCGTTGCTGACCAGGGTCCGCAAGCGGCCGCGCCGCGCTCCGGAAGCCGCGGACACCACCAGCAACACAAACAACAGCCAACCACAGAAGGCACACTGACTGTTCATCAATTCGTGAACTTGCAAAAGATCTTGTTCATCCGAGGGCCACCGCACCGTTCACCATTCGACGCCTAACGTCCAGCCCATGACGAGGATTTCACCGCGTGCTCACATAAGACGCACTGCCCTGACCGCAGCCCTTGCCGTCGCCGTCGCCGTTCCCGTGCTCGTGGCGCTGCCCGCCGGTACCGCCCAGGCGGCCAACGCGCCGGTGACCTGCACGACCACCGGCCCGACGTACACGCTGGACTCGGCGGGCAAGCTGTACCGGCAGGACATGCCGACGCCCATGACGGGCGCCGCCCTGCCGAACGGGAGCGTCATCGACACCACCTGGACCGGTTACGGCCAGATGATGGCGGGCCCGGCCGCCACCTTCTACGGGATCAAGTCGGACGGCCTCTACTACTCCCATCGCATCAGCGCCTCGGCGACCTGGGACGTCCACCACAAGAAGATCAGCTCCGGCTTCACGGAGTTCAAGGCCGCGGGCAAGACCGACGAGATCACCATCGACCGCGGCGGCTACATCTGGACACTGGCCGGCAGCACCGGCGGACTGCGCTGGTACAAGTACGACGCCGCTGCCGGGGACTTCATCACCGGCAGCGGAAAGATCGTCGACATGGGCTGGGACCGCTACGACGCGATCTACGCCGCCGACAAGGGCGTGATCTACGGCCGCTCGGCGACCGACGGCAAGCTCTACCGCTCCCGCTACGACATCACCAGCCAGCGCTGGATCGAGCGGCACGTCCTGGAGTCCGCGGCCGACTGGAGCGACTCCAGGACGATCACCTCCTTCGGCGGCGACACGCTCTTCCGTATCAAGGGCAACGGCGCGGTCACGTACTACCGCTTCGACGAGGGCATCCGCGACTTCCCGGTCTACAACAAGCAGCTCGAGGCGAGCGGCTGGGCCGCGTTCACCTCGGTGTCCGGCGCGCCCGACGCCTGCCGGATCGATGTCAACCACACCCCGGCCTCGCCGTCCGTGCCGCTGGAGAACTACAGCCGGGCCTCGGTGATGCAGTCCTCGGCCGGCTCCCTGGAACTGGCGTACACCGACAACATCGGCCGTCTCGTGCACGGCCGGGTGGGCGATCCGAACGACATCAACGGCGTCCAGTGGACGACCATCTCCGGCAACGAGGCGTTCTCCGGGCAGCCGACGCTGGCCGAGCACACCGACGGACGCGTGGTCGTCACCGGGCACAACACCTCCGGCAGCGTCTGGCAGCGCAACCAGACCGCCAAGTCCGGTGCGGACTGGGGCAACTGGATCGATCTCGCGGGCGCGATGGCGCAGCACGCCGTCACCGCCAAGACCCCGTCCGGTCTCCTGGTGCAGTTCTCCGCGGACGCGGACGGCAAGCCCTGGTACCGCATCCAGCAGCGCGCCAACGTGGACTTCATGGGCTGGACGCCGCTCGCGGGCTCCGGATTCACCGGCCCCTTCACCGCCGTGACCGTACGGGACGGCATCCAGCTCTTCGGCAAGAGCGCCTCCGGTGTCCTGAGCACCGCGCTGTTCAAGGAGGCCGGTTCGCTCTCCTCCTGGTCGTCGCTGGGCGCGCAGGCCGTCACCGGCACGCCGACCGTGGTCATCTACCCCGGCTACCGTCTCCGCGTCTTCGCCACGGACGGTCTCGGCAAGGTGGTGACCACGGCCCAGTCCGCCGAGGGCAGCACCTACGGCGAGTGGAGCACCGTCGAGGGGGTCACCGCCAACGGCTCCCCCAGCGCCGTGATCTCCCCGCTCACCGGACTCACCGAGATCGTCGTACGCGGCGAGGACGGCTACACCTACAACACGGGTGAGACCGTCCAGGGCAGCGGCACCTGGCGCACCTGGCAGCAGGCCTCCTTCGAGGCCTCCGCCACCGAGCCCACCGCGTTCACCTACACCAACGCGACCGGTCCGACCTGGGCGTACTCCTTCCGTACGGCCGACAACCAGACCCGCGTCTACCAGGTGCAGCAGACCTCGTCGCTGAGCGCGATG
Organism: Streptomyces sp. NPDC002926; assembly: GCF_053591755.1. Classification (NCBI taxonomy): domain Bacteria; kingdom Bacillati; phylum Actinomycetota; class Actinomycetes; order Kitasatosporales; family Streptomycetaceae; genus Streptomyces; species Streptomyces sp. NPDC002926. Next base: position 150,224 of record NZ_JBSFUK010000010.1, on the reverse strand, counting down.
CGCGCCGGGGACAAGGCACCGGCCTTCAGCGGCCGCGCGCTGCCCCGCCCGTAACCGGCGCACCGCACCCACCGCCGTCCGGTCCCGCAAGGACCGGACGGCGGTCGGCGTTGTGCCCGAGGCCATAACGAGAAAGGCCCGAAATCCCTTGGCCCACATACGAACCCGGCTCAGAACCGCCCTGGTGGGGCTGAGCCTCCTGCTCGCGGCCACCGCCGCCCCTTCGGTCACCGCACCACCCGCCGCGGCCAGCGGCACCCAGAAGTCCGCCGACGCCCTGACCGGCACCGAGCAGATCCTCTTCCGCTCCGGTACCGCGGGCTACGGCTGCTTCCGCATCCCCTCCCTCGTACGCACCAAGGCCGGCACGCTGCTCGCTTTCGCCGAGGGCCGCAAGTCCCCCTCGTGCGCCGACCGCGGTGCCATCGACATCGTGGTCCGCCGTTCCACCAACGAGGGGCGCACCTGGGGACCGGTGCGCGTGGCGCTCTCCGGCAGCGAGAGCGACCGGGAGGCTCCGTACACCAGGGGCAACGCCTCGCCCGTCGCCGACGGGACGACCGGGGAGGTCTTCCTGCTCTCCACCTCGGAGCCGGCCACCGCCGAGCCCGGCGGCAAGCGTCTGCCGTGGCTGCAGCGCAGCACGGACGACGGTCTCAGCTTCGATACTCCGGTGCCCCTGCCGCGGTTCAGCGGCGGGGACGTGGGCTGGTACGGCACGGGGCCCGCGCACGGCATCCAGCTGCGCAACGGCCCCGCCAAGGGCAGGCTGGTGGTCGGCGCGTACGAGAGTCCCACGTCCCATTCGCAGTACGTCGGCCTCATCTACAGCGACGACCACGGCGCTCACTGGAAGACCAGCGAAACGGCCGACTCCTTCGAGAAGGACGTACTGCTGCCGGGCGAGCCGGCCGTCGCCGAACTCGACGACGGCGGTGTCTACATCGCCGCCCGGAACAACACCGACGCAGGACACCGCAGCCATGCGGTGAGCACCGACGGCGGCGTCACCGTCCCCGCGCAGCGGCTCGTGCCCGGCCTGGTCACCCCTCAGGTGCAGGGCTCCGTGCTCGCGCTGCGGCAGACCTACCGGAGCGTGCCCGGCGACACGCTCGTCCTCGCCGCTCCCTCCCATGCCACCGACCGGCAGTCCATGCGCATCCGCTACTCGACGGACCGCGGCGCCACCTGGCGCGACGCGTCGGGCGGTCTGATCAACAACAAGCGCGCGGGCTACTCGGACATGGCCGAGCTCGGTGACGGACAGCTCGGGCTCGTCTACGAGGGTGGCACCGACTTCTCCGCCGCGAACATCTACTTCAACCGCTTCACGCCCGGCTCGGTCGGCGTGCCGGGCACCTTCACGGGCTCGCTGAATCCGCAGCCGTCACCGCCCGCCGGCCGCACCACGCCCGACTCCGGTCCGGAGGCGAACGACGCCTATCTGGGCCGCAGTTCGGCGCTCGGCGCCGGGCGCTTCGGCCAGGGCCTGGCATTGGACGGAACGGGCGACTTCGCCGACCTCCCCTACACACCGTCCCTCGATCCGGGTGCGGGCGATGTCACATACTCGTTCTTCTTCCGGTACTCGGCGACCGCGAGCAGCCCCCAGCAGGCGCTGATGTGGGCGTACGGATTCGGCACGGGCAAGCCGCAGCTGTGGATCCGCGCGCAGCCCGCCCAGGACCGGATCCTGGCCCTCGCGGAGACCGCCGCGGGCTCGGTGCAGATACCGCTGCCCGACGCCGGGACCTCGACGGCGTACGGCGACGGTGCCTGGCACCAGCTGTCGCTGGTGCGCTCCGCCGATCAGATCCGTATCTCCGTGGACGGCAGGCTCCCCGCGATCGCGACCGGGGTCACCGGCTCGCTGACCGACACCCGCGCCAAGGGCGTCGACGGTATCCGTCTCGGTGCCAAGCCGGACGCGGGCGCCGGCGAGTACTTCACCGGCTCGATCGACGAATTCCGGGTCCACCGGACAGTCCTCACCGACACTCAGCTGGATGCGCTGCGTACGGCGAACAGCGCGCGGGACGCGGAGGCGGCCCAGTCCGTCCGGCTGGCCTTCCAGGTCGCCGACACCGCCGACGTGCCAGCGCTGACGTCGGTCGGCGTCGAGGACGACGTCTCCGGGCACTGCGCCGACGGCACCCTCCTCGGCGGACTGCCCGACGAGGACGCGGGCCGGATCGGCAAGGGCGCGATCGGCGTCTCGGCCACCCGGCCCGGTGTCGAGACGCCGTACGTCCCCAGCCTCGATGTCGGGGCGGACGACTTCACCTACACACTGTGGTTCTCGTACTCGGCGACCGCGTCGACCCCGAACTCGGCGCTGCTGTGGGCCTACGGCTCCACGTCCGGGCAGCCTGCCCTGTGGGTGCGCGCCCAGCCCTCCCAGGACCGGCTGTTCGCCTGGGCGGAGACCGCGGCGGGGCCGGTCCAGATCGCTCTGCCCGACCCCGGGACCTCGGTCGCCTACGGCGACGGCACATGGCATCTGCTGGCCGTCAGCCGCAGCGGTGACCGGCTGCGGCTGAGCGTGGACGGGACCCCCGCCACCGAGGCGGGCGGTCTGTCCGGGTCCCTGACCGGCGCGGCGAATCCGGAGGGCGTCCGGGTCGGGTCCAAGCCGGGCAGTCTCGACATCCTCACCGGCCGTCTCGACGACGTCCGGCTCTACCGGCGTGCCCTCACGGAAGCCGAGTTGAAGAAGGTGGCCGGGTCCGCGGCGGGTTCGGCCGGCGGCTATCCGGCCGACGCGCCCGCGCTGTGGTGGTCGATGGAGGCCGGCAACACCGAGGTCCATTCGGTCGCACGGCCGGCGGCCGGGCCCGCGACGCCCGACTCGTCCGTCCACTGCAGCCACGCCTATGTCCGGGGCGGTGCACTGCCCACGTCCTGGTCGGGCGGGGGCAGGTTCGGCCCCGGGCTGCCCCTCGACGGCACGGACGACAGCGTCGAACTGCCCTACGGCGCCGACAAGGCGCTGGGCGGCGGCGACTTCACGGTCGCGACCTGGCTGAAGTACACCGCGGGCCCCACAACCGGCAGCCAGGTCATCCTGTGGTCCTACGGGATGGGCGGCGCGGAACGGCAGTTGTGGCTGCGGGCCCAGCCCTCCCAGGACCGGCTCACCGCGCTCCTCCAGACGGACACCGCCACGGTCCAGCTGTACGGGGCCGACAGCGGCAGCGCGTCCGGTTTCGGCGACGGCGCCTGGCACCATGTCGCACTCGAGCGCTCCGGCGGTCTGCTGTCCCTCTCGGTGGACGGCAAGGTGCTGGACGACGCTCCGGTGCCGGCCGGCTCGGTGACGTACGGGGACAGCTTCGCGGTGTCCGGGATACAGCTGGGCACGCGGCCGGACGGCGTGGAACGGTTCAAGGGCTCCCTGGACGAATTCCGCCTGGTGCGGCGGGCATTGAGCGATCAGGAGCTGACCGCGCTGCGGTCGTCGAACGCGGACACCGGGACGGCCACCACCGTCCGGCTGCCCTTCGACACGCTGTCACCGCAGGGGCACGCCCGGATGTGACCGGCCGGCCCGGTCAGCCGCTGTGAAACTGCTGCTGCCGGTCGAGCGCACGCCGCAGCTCGACCGGCAGCTGGTGGTAGGGCCCGTACGTCCGCTCCGCGTCGTACAGCAGGGCCTGCAGCTGCTGCCGCGCCGCCGCATGGTCGCCCACCGCGAGCAGCAGATTCCCGATGCGGTGGCGTACGTCGAAGGCGCGTGCGGGGTCACAGGCCTGCTGGTTCTCGTAGTACGGCAGCACGGCCCGGTACTCCGCGAGCGCGGCGGCCGCCTCACCCAGCTGTTCGAGGCAGAGTGCGGCGTCGTAGCGGAACTGCAGCGTCTGCGGGTCGGCCGGGCCCGCCTCGGCGGTCCGGTCGTCGGCGAGCCGCCGCAGCTCGGGCAGCGCGCGCCGGTACTGCCCGTCGTCCAGCAGCGTCGTCGCGTACTGCTTGCGCAGGATCCGTACGACCGGCGAGTGCTCACCGTGCTCGGCGGCGGCCGCCGGGAGGATCCCGCCGAGGATGTCCACGGCCTGGGTGATACTGCCCTCGCCGAGGAGTCGCTTGACCTCGTCGACCGCGGCCGCCACGTCCGGGCGGGGCGCCACCGGGGCGGCGGAGCGCGGATCCGGGGGCGGGCTGGTGACCCGGTCCGGCCACGGAGCGTGCGGGCGCAGAAAAGGGCGGGTCGGGTCGAGCGGACCGCCGGGCGCACCGCGGTTCGGCAGCAGCGGTGCGAGCGACTCGTACACCTCCTGCGCACCGGACGGGCGGTGCTGCGGGTCCTTGGCGAGCAGGCGCAGCACGAGCGCTTCGAGCGGCTCGGGTATCTCGGGGCGCAGCTGGCGGACCGGGAGCGGCGGCTCGTAGAGATGGCGGTGCAGCACGCCGAGGGCGGTGGAGCCCGCGAACGGGACGTTCCCGCTGAGGAGTTCGTGCAGCAGCACACCGAGCGCGTAGAGATCGGTGTACGGGCCGACCGCGCCGCCCATGGCCTGCTCGGGGGCCATATAGGCAGGGCTGCCGATGGGCGATCCGGTGTGGGTGAGACGGGTGGTGTCGGTGTCGATGACGGAGGCGACACCGAGGTCGAGGACGGTGACCGTGCCATCGGGCTTGACCATCACATTCCGCGGTTTGAGGTCGCGGTGGACGATCGGCACGGCGTGCACCGCGGCGAGCACGGCACAGAGCTGGGCGGCGACCGAGACGGCCCACTGCCACGGGTACGGGTCGTGCTCGGCGAGATGGTCGGCGAGGTCCGCGCCCTCGACGTACTGCATGACGAGATAGAGGTCGTCCTCGTCGCTGCCCGCGTCATGGACGGTGACCAGGCCGGGATGGGAGACCTGCGCGGTGACCCGGCACTCGCGGACGAAGCGGCGGCGCATCTCGTCGGCGTCGGTGGCCGCCGCCATGTGGTCGGGGCGGAGCAGCTTGACGGCGACGCGGCGGTCGAGGCGGCCGTCGTAGGCCGTCCAGACCTGGCCCATGCCGCCCTGGCCGATGACGGTCGAGAGCTCGTAACGGCCCCCGATGACGCGTCCGTTCACCGGCCCTGCTCCTTGCGGAGGTAGTCGCTGAGCTCGTCGAGCTCGGCACGGACCTGGTCGATACGGGGCTTGTCGGCAGGGGACTGCGGCGGAAGCTGGGGCTGCGGCGGGACCTGGGGCTGGGAGTGCGGCGGGACGGGCGGGTAGCCGTATCCCGGCCTCTGGGATGGGTGAGGCGTGTGCGGCGTCCGGGATGTGTGCGGCGGCTGCCCCGGCTGGGGCGGCAGCCCGTACGGCACGGTCGGCGCGGCGTAGGGCGGCGGCGCCCAGCCCGTCCGGGGTTCCTGGTAATGGCGGATGTCAGCCACCAGATAGTGCGTGGGCACTCCGATCGCGAGCCCGAGCAGAAGCGGCAGGAACACAAGGTCGAGGGCGGTCATCTCGTCCTGCTTGGCCGACTCTGCCCCGGCGTCGGGACCGAACTCGCCGATGACGACAAGCGCGGTGACGGCAATGGCGAGGCTGACCCAGAACAGCAGCCAGTCGAGCCTTCCGCGGCGCAGGATCGCTATTCGTAGCATCGTGCCCCAGGCGAGCATGCCGAAGCTGAGCAGCGCGAGCGCCACGAAAAGTACGCGTATGGCGATGAGCAGCGCGGTGGGCGGTCGCTTGGGCTGCGGCGGCGCATAGCCGTGGCCGTGCATTACTGCTCCTGGGGGCCTGGGGACGAGGCAGATAGGGGACGAGCGTATACACCGACACGGACATCGGGTCCTGGGTTGTACGGACCCGATGTCCGATGCGTCACGCCCCGGCTCTCACTCCCGCGTGACCGTGCCGTCCGTCAGGCCGTCGTACAGCCCCTGGACGAGCTGCTCGCCGAGCCGCCCGGCCTGCTTGAGAGCGTCCTCGAATTCGGCGAGCGCACGAAAGCGTTCGCCGTAGCGCTGCTGGTCGGCGAGCGGCAGCCGGGGCAGCTGGAGCCGGCGGACATCGAGTCGGGTCGCGGTCGACGCATAGCTGCTGGCCTGCCGGGTGTTGGCGGTGCCGCGAAGGAAGCCGGCGAGGAACCAGGGGTCGAGCGCGGCCGGATCGGGGTGCAGCAGCTGGAGGTTACGGCCCAGGGCCGCTCCCGCGGTGGCCTCGTCGATGACGCGTACAACGGATCCGCCGCCGAGCACGGGCACGACGACATCGCCCTCCTCGAGGCGTACGGGCTCCTCGTCGGGGCCTTCGGGGAGCGTGCCCGAGGGCGCGGTGCCGGAGAGCACGTCCTGCTCGGTGAGTACGGGCACGGCCTCGGTGCTCGTACTGCCCGTGCCGCCCGCGCTGATCACCAGCGCTCCCGCGCGGGCCAGTTCACCGACGGTGGTGGCGGGCCAGGGCACGGGCTCCGCGTGGGCGGCGGGCGCGGGAGTGAGCTCTCGGGTCAGCCGGAGGGTGTCGGCCAGCCGGTCCCGCACCCGCAGCAGCTCGTCCGCGCCGCCGGCGGCGGCCGGGGGCGGCAGGTGCCGGGCGGGGGCCAGGTCCACGTCGTCGTCGAGGAGTTCGATGACGGGGACCGAGCGGCTGACGCCCGGCTGCTCCTCGGCCGTGCCGTGCTTGTCGAAGGGCTGCCAGGCGTCGAGTACGGCGCTGTGGACGGCCTGCCAGTCGAGCTTGTCGCGGCCACCGCCCGCCCCGGCGAGCTCCGCGGTGTCGACGAACAGCAGCTCGGGCGGGGCCGCCCGGCCCGGATCCGGCTTGCGCAGCACCCAGATGTGCAGGGGGATGCCGTACGGGGGCGCGGCACCGGCGGGCAGGGCGATGACGGCACGCAGCGCACCGCGGCGCAGCAGCCCGGCGCGGATACGGCGGCCGGAACGGCGGGACGCGGCCGCGGGCGGCATCAGCAGCACGGCGGCGCCGCCGGGACGCAGCCGGGCGAGCGTGTGCTGGACCCAGGCCAGCTCGGACTCGGTACGGGCCGGGAAGCCGTACTCCCAGCGGGGGTCGTAGGCGAGTTCGTCGTGGCCCCAGTTGCGCTCGTTGAACGGCGGGTGGCAGAGCACAGCGTCGAAGGCGGGCTCGGGGAACGCGTCGCCGCGCAGGGTGTCGCCCGCGCGGGCGCGCACGGTGGCGTCGGAGTGCAGGGCGAGGCGCAGACCGGTGAGCGCGGCGAGGTCGGGGTCGGCGTCCTGTGCGTACAGGGCGTTGGGGCGTTCGACGGCGCGCAGCAGTGTCCCGGTCCCGGCGGCGGGATCGAGCACGTCGCGGGCGCCGGCCCCGGCGAGCCCGGCCATGAGCGCGGCGGGTCCGGGCGGGGTGAGGGTGTACTGCCGCGGGTTGGCGTCCAGGTACCGCCCCAGCAGGAACTCGAAGGCCTGACGTGCGCCGAGTTCGGCGGCCAGCTCGGCGACACCACGCAGGAAGGGAACGGACTCCGGCAACGGAGCCTCCGGTCCGGAGGAGGAGCCCACTGCCTCGGTGGACGGTTCCGTGCGCGTCGCCGAGCCCGTCCGTGCTGTGAACACTTCCGTGAAGAGCCCCACCGCGTCCTCGCCGAAGCGTGCCGTGAGGACCTGTTCCAGCGCGGCGGGCAGCAGCTCCGCCAGGCGTTCGTCCGAGACCGCCGTCAGCTCCAGCCAGGCCGGGTGACGGTCCCTCACGAGCAGCAGTGTGCAGCCCGCCTGCACCAACGCCGGTACGGGGCCCGCGAGATGATCCGCGAGATGTTGCCAAACCCTGTCACGGAGCGGGATTTCTGCGAGCTTGCCCTGGTCACGGAGCCACTGCTCGACCTCGGGGAGTGCGAACGACGGGCTTGTCTCCGTGCCGCCGACCGGCTTCGGGAAGTCGGCATGACGGCGCCGCCAGTTGCTGACCGCGGCGCGTCCGACTCCCGCCAGCCGGGCGATTTCGGCCGCCGTCACCTCGCTCGATCTGTCCGGCACCTGGCTGACTCCCTCGCGTGAGCGCTGATCCGCACCTGCCTGTTGTGTCGCCGAGCATAGCCGCGCATACAAGAGAAACCTCTTCACAGTGTGAGCAAAGCACAATTCTGTGAACCATGTTGACTCGGTTCACAGCCTCTGCTCTTATTGACCCGTCGCCGCACGGCGCGCTGAACGGGGCTCACGCCGAGGTCCCGACCACACTCCACGTCAGGGAGGGCACCCATGTCCCACTCCACGCAGCAGCCCCAGTACGACCCGCAGCAGCCGCCCGGCGCGGGCCCCTACGCTCCGGCCCCGCAGCAGCTGCGGGGTGGGCTCGGCACGGCCGCGCTGGTGCTCGGGATCATCGGAACCATCTCCGGCCTGATCCCCTTCTTCTTCTGGCTGGCCGGCATTCTCGGCCTGATCGCCCTGATTCTGGGCCTGTCGGGCCGCGGCCGCGTCAAGCGCGGCGAGGCCGCCAACAAGGGCGTGACCACGACCGGAGCGATCCTCGGACTGGTCGCGCTGATCCTCTCGATCGTCGGCGCGGTGATCACCTTCAAGGCCGTGGGCGACGCGGTGGACGAGATCAACAAGGCCACCTCGGGCACCACGGCGTCGAAGGCGCCGGCCGCCGGAAAGGGTGACAAGGGCAAGAGCGACACGGCGGACAAGCCCAAGAGCGACGACAAGGCCAAGGCGGCCGACACCCTCGCGGCGGGCGACACCTCCATCTACGACGACGACTTGAAGGTCACCGTCTCCGCGCCCAAGGACTTCACGCCCAGCGAGTTCGCCGCCGGGCACACCAAGGGCAACAAGGCCTACGTGGTGACCGTCGTGATCGAGAACGCCGGCAAGGAGAAGTTCGACGCCGCCCTGCTGACCGCCGAGGCCCGCGCCGGCAAGGACGGCGTCAAGTCCGAGCAGATCTTCGACGAAGGGGTCGGCGACGGCTTCAACGGCAAGATCCTGCCCGGAAAGAAGGCCACGGTGAAGTACGCCTTCGACGCTCCGGCCGACGCCACGATCCTCACGGTCGAGGTCAGCCCCGGCATCTCCTACGACGCGTCGCAGTGGGAGCTGAAGCTCTGACCCGCCGCCGCCCCCCGGGCGAAGAGGCCGCCTCCGAGGCGGCCTCTTTTCGTTCCCCCGGCACGGCCCGGTTCAGCCGCCGCACTGCGCGAGCATCGTCTTCTTGTCCGCCGTCGTCACCGGCAGTTCGTACTTGACCGCCACTTGCGCGACCCGTACCGCGTACGAGCAGCGGATCCGCTTGTTCGGCGGCAGCCAGGACGCCGGGCCCGAGTCGCTCTTCGAGCTGTTGGCGCTGCCCTCGACGGGCAGCAGGTTCAACGGGTCGTTGGCCAGCCGCTGCCGCTTCGTCCTGTCCCAGCGGGCCGCGCCCATCTGCCAGCCGTAGGAGAGCGGGATGACATGGTCGATCTGGACCGCCGATGCCTTCTGCTTCTTCCAGTCGATGACGGTGCCGGTGTACGGGTCGTTCAGCGTCATCGCGATGACCACGCAGTCGGATCCTGAGCGGTAGCGCAGCTCGCGGCCGTCGCGGGCGAGCAGATCGTTCCTGGTATCGCAGCCGTTCCGTGCCAGCGGCACCCCGTCGGCCGTGTCCATCCAGGCGTAGCCGAAGCGGTCCCGGGCGTAACCGGTCTTCGGGCCGCGGCCCTTGGTGGACACCTTCTCGATCAGCCGGCGGGCGGCGGCCCTGTCCTGTTCGGAGGCGAGGGGTGCGAGGCCGGGCTTCGTCCCCTGGGGGTTGACGAGCGGGCTGGTGCCGGAGCCCGGGCCGCCGGCGGCGGGCGCGGAGGCGGCGTCCGAGGGTTTGGCGTCCCCGGTGAGTCCGCCTTCGCAGCCTGCGAGCAGTGTCCCCGCCACGACTGCCGTCAGTCCGCCTGCGAGCACGCGCGATATTCGTACCCCGAGTCTGTTCACGCTCGCACCCTACTCAAGTCCCGTGCGGAGCAGGACAGTTCGGGTGCGTTACGGAGCGTATGTTCTGCTATTCGCCGCTATGGGACCGTTCACGCCGCGCTTCGGCGCGCGGAAGGCGGAGGGGGCGCGTAGCGTCGAAAGCAAGTCTGCAATCCACCTGTCCCGAGGAGAGCAACAGCGATACGCGCACAGAGATACACATCCACACACGCACCGCCCACGGAGCCGAGCCGGCCCCCGCGGGCGGTGTGCCGTTCCGGGCCTGTGCCGCCGGGCCGCCGCGCTGCGGCCCGGTGCTGTCCGTGGCCTCACACCTTGCCGATGCCCAGCGTGGTCACTCCGGGCAGCAGGCCCGTGCCCAGCACCTCGACCCAGAGCGGCCCGAGCAGCTCGACGAGGCGGTTGCGGTCCTCGTCCGGGAGAGCCGCCCAGGGCGCGGCGGCCAGTTCGTCCGTACGCCGCTCGACCTCGGCCCGCAGCTCCCGCCCGGCCTCGGTCGCCGCACCGTCCGCGTCCAGGAGCCCGCGCGCCACGAGCCGTTCACGCGCCCGGTCCCACTCCTCCCCGCTCCAGCCGCGGCTCGCGAAGGTCTCCGCCGGGGCCGCTCCGATGCCCGCGAAGGAGACCAGCGCCTCGACGGGGTCGAGACCGGCGGTCAGCAGTGCGGCGAGATGGCCGTCCCCGCGGTGCTCGCGCAGGATGGTCGCGGCCTGCCAGAGCACGAGGTGTGGTGCGTGGGGCCAGGACAGCTCGGCATTGGCGGCGGCGAGGGGCCGCCCTTCGGTGTTCACAGCCTCAGCGGCCCTGCGGGCGAGGGCGGCGGCCTCGGCGAACTCGGGGCTGTCCACGTTCTCGCCGAATATCGTCCGGTACGCCCGGTCGATCCCGCGCAGCCGGGCCGCGAGCACCTTGTCCGGCGCGGCGATGTCCCACGCGGCGGGGACATGCTCGGCGACCATGCGCGGGCTGAAGCTGTAGAACGCCGAGGCCACCCGCCGGGCTCCGGGCGAACCGAGCGGAGCGGACCGCAGCGCGAAGTAGCTCGGCCAGCGCTCCCCGGTCTCGTAGCCCAGCGCGGCCACCTCGTCGAACACCTGCGGCGCGTAGTAGAGCACGGCGTGCAGAGGCTCCAGCAGATGCCACATCTGACGGACCCGGCCCAGTTCCTCGGACATGTCTCCTCCTCCACCCATCTCTTATCTTGCCACCGACAAGATTGCCCTTCCACTCCGAACTTGTCAATGACTAGATTCCGCGTAGCCTGATCCCATGAGCGAGCGCACGTACCACCACGGAGATCTGCGGCGGGCCGTCCTCACCGCCGCCCTCGACGTCATCCGCACCGAAGGCCCCTCGGCCCTGAGCCTGCGCGACCTGGCCCGTCGCGCGGGCGTCTCCCACGCGGCCCCGGCCCACCACTTCAAGGACCGCAGCGGCCTGCTCACGGCGATCGCGACGGAGGGCTACGACCTCCTGGCCGCCTCCCTGGCCGACGCCCCCGACCTGCGCGAACGGGGCGTGCGCTACGTCCGTTTCGCGATCGGGCACCCCGCGCACTTCCAGGTGATGTTCCAACCGGACCTGTACCGCCCCGACGACCCGGAGCTCCTGGCGGCCAAGGCCCGGGCCGCGGAGGAACTCCGCGCGGGAGTCGCGGACCGCACCCCCGTCGAGGACGAGGGCCTGATGGGTATCGCGGCGTGGTCGGTCGCCCACGGATTCGCCACGCTGCTGCTGAGCCACAACCTGGACCGGCCGGTGGGCGACCGTGACCCCGAGGAGGTCTTCCGCGCCCTGACCGGCGTGACCTTCGGAGCCCGGCCGAAGGGTTCGACGGCCGGCGACGACAGGAGCCCTACGAACCCAGAATCGTCGTGAGGAACTCGCCCGTCCACGCCAGCAGTTCGCGCCCCACCACCGGCTTGCCGCCGATCTTGCCCGCTGTCGGGCGCGGGACCAGGATCTGGTGGATCGCCGGCTTGATCACCGTACGCGGATACAGACGCTTCAGCCGCAGCTCCTGCGACTCCCTCAACTCCACCGGCGCGAAGCGGATGTTCGGGCCCTGGAGCACGATCTCGCCGACCCCGCACGCCCGGGCCAGCATCCGCAGGCCCGCCACCAGGAGCAGGTTCTCCACCGGTTCCGGGAGCTTGCCGTAGCGGTCGGTGAGTTCCTCACGGACCGCCTTGATGTCCTCCTCGGAGTTCGCCGAGGCGATCGCGCGGTACGCCTGCAGGCGCAGCCGCTCGCCCGGCGCGTAGTCGTGCGGAACATGCGCGTCGACCGGGAGCTCGATCTTGACCTCGAGCGGGGGCTCCTCCTCCACGCCACCGTCGACCGCGGCGCGGTAGTCCGCCACCGCCTCGCCCACCATGCGGATGTACAGGTCGAAGCCGACACCCGCGATATGGCCGGACTGCTCGCCGCCCAGCAGATTGCCAGCGCCGCGGATCTCCAGGTCCTTCATCGCGACATACATTCCCGCGCCCATCTCGGTGTGCTGGGCGATCGTCGCGAGGCGCTCGTGGGCGGTCTCGGTGAGAGGCTTCTCCGGCGGGTAGAGGAAGTAGGCGTAACCGCGCTCGCGGCCCCGGCCCACGCGGCCGCGCAGCTGATGCAGCTGCGAGAGACCGAAGTTGTCGCCGCGCTCGACGATCAGCGTGTTCGCGTTGGAGATGTCGATGCCGGACTCGACAATCGTCGTGGAGACGAGCACGTCGAACTTCTTCTCCCAGAAGTCCACCACGACCTGCTCGAGCGCCGCCTCGGGCATCTGACCGTGGGCGGTCGCGATACGGGCCTCGGGCACGATCTCGCGCAGCCGGGCCGCCGCCCGGTCGATCGACTCCACTCGGTTGTGGATGTAGAAGACCTGCCCCTCGCGCAGCAGTTCCCGGCGGATCGCCGCGCCGAGCTGCTTCTCCTCGTAAGGCCCCACGAAGGTGAGCACCGGGTGGCGCTCCTCCGGCGGCGTGGTGATCGTCGACATCTCGCGGATGCCGGTGACCGCCATCTCCAAGGTACGAGGGATGGGTGTCGCGGACATCGTCAGTACGTCGACGTTGGCACGCAGCTTCTTCAGCTGCTCCTTGTGTTCGACGCCGAAGCGCTGCTCCTCGTCGACGACGACCAGTCCCAGGTCCTTGAACGTGGTCTCGGACGAGAACAGCCGGTGCGTGCCGATGACGATGTCGACCGAGCCGTCCCGCAGGCCCTCCAGTGTCGCCTTCGCCTCCGCGTCCGACTGGAAACGGCTCAACGCCCGTACATTCACCGGGAATTGGGAGTAGCGCTCGGAGAACGTGCCGAAGTGCTGCTGCACCAGCAGTGTCGTCGGCACCAGAACCGCGACCTGCTTGCCGTCCTGGACCGCCTTGAAGGCCGCCCGTACCGCGATCTCCGTCTTTCCGTAACCGACGTCGCCACAGATCAGCCGGTCCATCGGGACCGTCTTCTCCATGTCCTCCTTGACCTCGGCGATCGTGGAGAGCTGGTCGGGCGTCTCCACATACACGAAGGCGTCCTCCAGCTCCCGCTGCCAGGGGGTGTCCGGGCCGAAGGCATGGCCGGGCGCCGCCATCCGCGCCGAGTAGAGCTTGATCAGGTCGGCGGCGATCTCCTTGACCGCCTTCTTCGCACGCGCCTTGGTCTTCGTCCAGTCCGCGCCGCCGAGCCGGTGCAGGGTCGGGGCCTCGCCGCCGACGTACTTGGTGACCTGCTCCAGCTGGTCGGTGGGAATGTAGAGCCGGTCGCCGGGCTGGCCGCGCTTGGCCGGGGCGTACTCGACGAGCAGATACTCGCGGGTGGCGTTCTGCACGGTCCGCTGCACCATCTCGATGTAGCGGCCCACACCGTGCTGCTCGTGAACGACGTAGTCGCCCGCCTCCAGAGTGAGCGGGTCGATGGTCTTGCGACGGCGGGTGGGCATCCGCTGGCCGTCCTTGCCGGCCGCCTTCTGGCCCGACAGGTCGGTCTCCGTCAGCACGGCGAGCTTGAGGCCCGGGTCGACGAAGCCGTAGTCGATCGAGCCGCACGACACATGGACGACGGACGGGGAGATCTCGTCGAGGTCGGCGTCGAAGCGGGCCGCGATGCCTTCGCCGCCCAGCACTTCGACCGTGCGGGCCGCGGGGCCGTGCGCCTCCGTCACGTACACCGTGCGCCAGCCCTCCGCCAGCCAGCCCTTGGTGTCGGCGAGCGCCCGCGCGGTGTCGCCGCGGTACGTCTCCGGGGCGTGCATCCCCAGCTTGACGGTCTCGTCCGACAGCTCTTCGTCGGCCGCGAACGGCGAGACGGACCACCACATCATCCCGAGCTCGCGCGCCCGGTCCCGTACATCCGCGATGCCCCACAGCGAGGCTGCGCCGACATCGATCGGGGCGTCGCCACCGCCGGCCGTCGCCGCCCAGGATGCCTGCAGGAACTCCTGGCTCGTCGCCACCAGGTCCGCGGCCCGCGACCGCACCCGCTCCGGGTCGCAGACCACGGCCATCGAGCCCTTGGGCAGTACATCGAGCAGCAGCTCCATGTCGTCGACGAGGACCGGCGCGAGGGCCTCCATACCCTCGACCGCGATGCCCTCGGCGATCTTGCCGAGCAGCTCACGGAGCTCCGGGTGCTGCTCGGCGAGGGCCGCGGCCCTTTCCCGTACGTCGTCGGTCAGCAGCAGCTCGCGGCAGGGGGGCGCCCACAGCCCGTGCTCCGCGACCTCGAGCGAACGCTGGTCCGCGATCTTGAAGTAACGGATCTCCTCGACGTCGTCGCCCCAGAACTCCACCCGCAGCGGGTGCTCCTCGGTCGGCGGGAAGACGTCCAGGATGCCGCCGCGAACAGCGAACTCGCCGCGCTTCTCGACCAGTTCGACCCGGGAGTACGCGGCTGCGGCGAGCGCCTCGGTGACCTCGCCGAGGTCGGCCGACTGCCCGGTGCGCAGAGCCACCGGCTCCAGGTCGCCGAGCCCCTTGACCTGCGGCTGCAGTACGGAGCGGATGGGCGCGACCACGACCGACACCGGCCCGGCGGCGGGGTCGTCCTGTGCCGGGTGGGCCAGCCTGCGCAGCACCGCGAGCCTGCGGCCCACGGTGTCGGAGCGCGGCGAGAGCCGCTCGTGCGGGAGGGTCTCCCACGAGGGGTACTCGGCGATGCCTTCTTCGGGCAGCAGCGAGCGCAACGCGGCCGCCAGGTCCTCGGCCTCGCGCCCGGTCGCCGTGACGGCCAGCACCGGGCGCCCGGCCTCCCGGGCGAGCGCGGCCACCGCGAGGGGGCGCGCGGCGGGCGGGCCGACCAGGTCGACATGCATACGGTGACCGTCCGCGGCAGCCTTCACCGCTTCGGCGAGCGCCGGGTCACGTACGACGGCATCGAGCAGACCGTGCAGGCTCATGAAGGGCTTCCATCCGGGGAGTGGGCAACGCGAACGGCCCGACACGTCGAACGGGCCGGGGTGCTTCCAGCCTACGGCCGCCGACTGACAGCCGCGTCCGGAACCCTCGCGGGGCGGGGACACGGCCCGCCGGCGTACGGACACGGCCGCGTTCCTTGTCCATGTCGTGGCCATGACGGGGGCGCGGCGGCGGCGCGGCTCACCGGGTCGACGGGGCCGACGGGGCCGACCGGATCGCCCAGGAGCCACCGGGGCCGACGCCGGGCACGCCGACCGGGGCGCCTCGGGCACCGGGCCCGAAGCCGCAAGAAAAACCCCGGCCCCGGGGAGTTTGGAGGAACTCCCCGGGGCCGGGCCCCCTACCGTATCGCCACGCTTCCTACTCCGTGGCGATCGCGTTCAGGACGTTCATCCTGCCCGCCCTGAACGCGGGTACCAGTGCCGCGAACAGACCCACGAACGCCGAGCCCACAAAGACCGTGATGATCGTCGTCCACGGGATCTCCAGCACTCCCAGGCCCTCGAGCGCCAGCAGCTTCTGGGCCGCCGTGCCCCAGCCCATGCCGAGGCCGAGGCCCAGCAGGGCGCCGAAGAGCGCGATGACCACGGATTCCAGGCGGATCATCCGGCGCAGCTGGCGGCGCGAGAGGCCGATGGCCCGCATCAGGCCGATCTCCCGGGTCCGCTCGACCACGGAGAGAGCCAGGGTGTTCACCACACCCAGCACCGCGACGATGATCGCGAGCGCCAGCAGCCCGTAGACGATGTTCAGCAGCTGGCCGATCTGGTCCTTCAGGTCCTGCTTGAAGTCGGTCTGGTTCTGCACCTTGTACTGCGGGTACTTGGCGACCGACGCCTTGAGGGACGCGTACGCCTCCTTCTCCTTGCCGTCCTCCGCCTTCGCGAACATGATCATGTTCTTCGGCATCCTGTCGGCGGGGACGTACTGCGCGGCGGTCGTGATGTTGGTGTACATCGCGCCCTTGTCGACGTTCGTGTCGTCGGAGGTGATCGCCGCGACCTTCAGCCCGGCGGTCCGGCCGTTCTTGAACGCGACCTCGATCTTGTCGCCGACCTTGATGCCGTGTTCCTTGGCGTAGCGGTCGCCCACCGACATCGCGTCCTTGCCGTACGCCGCCGACAGCTCGCCCGCGACGGTCTCGCGGCGCAGATCCTGTGCGTACGTCGGGTCGGCGGCGATGACTTCCTCGTCCTCCGTCCTGCCGTCAGGGGCGGTCAGCTTCGCCGCCACACCCTTGTAGTTGGTGACGTGTTCGATGTGCGGGGCCTTCTGCAGGGCCTTCTCGACCTGCGGCATGATCGGCTGGTTCTTGCCGGACGAGATGATGAAGTCGGCGCCGACCGACTTGTCGAGCTCGTCCGTTGCCGAGGCCACCATCGAGGAGCCGACCACCGAGAGGCATGCCACCAGCGCGAGGCCGATCATCAGGGCGGCGCCGGTGGCGCCGGTGCGCCGCGGGTTGCGCAGCGCGTTGCGCTCCGCGAGCCGCCCGACCGGGCCGAACATCCGCAGCACGACCGCGCTGAGCGCCCGTACCACCACACCGGCGAGCAGCGGGCCGATGACGACGAAGCCGAGGAGCGAGAGGACCACGCCCAGGCCGAGGAAGATCGAGCCCTCGCTCGCCTTGTCGGCCTGCGTGGCGACAAGGAGCGCCGCGGCACCCGCACCCGTGAGGAGCAGGCCGATCCCGGCCCGGATCCGGCCGGCCTTGCCGTCGGCCGGCGTACCGGCGTCGCGCAGGGCCGCCATCGGGGAGATCTTCCCGCCCCGCCGGGCCGGAATGTACGCGGCGACGACGGTGACGACGATGCCGAGTACGAGTCCGACCACCGGGGTCGTCCACTTCACGGTCAGGTCCCTGGTGGAGAGCTCCATGCCCATGGAACCCATCAGCTTCATCAGCCCGACGGCCAGCCCCACACCTGCGGCGACGCCGGCGATGGAGCCGAAGATGCCGAGCAGCAGCGCCTCGAGCAGTACGGAACGGTTGATCTGCTTGCGGCTGGAGCCGATGGCCCGCATCAGGCCGATCTCGCGGGTGCGCTGGGCGACCAGCATCGAGAAGGTGTTGACGATCAGGAAGATGCCGACGAGGAGGGCGATCCCGGCGAAGCCGAGCATCGCGTACTTCATGACGTCGAGGAAGGAGCCGACATCTTCACGGCCCGAGTCGGCGGCCTCCTTCGCCGTCTGCAGCTTGTATGTGCCGTCCAGGGTCTTCGCGACGTTCCGCTTGAGCTGCTCGTCGCTGACACCCGCCGCGGCTGTCACGGAGACGCCCGTGAACAGGCCTTCCTTCCCGAGCAGTTCACGCTGCGCGGTGGCGGTGTCGAAGTAGACGACCGCCGCGCCCGGGTTGGTGACCTTGAAGGAGGCGATGCCGGTGATCCTGGCGGTGAGGTCGCCGGTGACGGAGATGGTGCGCAGTTCGTCGCCGAGCTTCAGATGGTGCTTCTCGGCGGTGTCGGCGTCGACCATCACCTCGGTGGGGCCGCGCGGTGCGTGGCCGGAGCTGATCTCCATCGCCTTGAGGTCGTTCTGGTTCCAATTGCCGGCGATCGTCGGGGCACCGTTGCTGGAACCCATGTCCTTGTTCGCGGAGTCGACGACGGTCACGCTCATGCTGGAGACCGAGCCCTCGGCGGACTTGGCGCCTTCGGCCTTCGCCACCTTGTCGACGAGCGAGGCGGGCAGCGACTCGGGCTTGCCGGTACGCGGATTGTCGTCGTCGCCGGAGCCCTTGGGGCTGACCGTGACATCGGAGGCGGTCGCCGCGAAGAGCTTGTCGAACGTCGTGTTCATCGTGTCGGTGAAGACGAGCGTCCCCGATACGAAGGCCACCGACAGCAGCACCGCAACCGCCGAGAGCGCCATCCGCCCCTTGTGCGCGAAGAAGTTGCGCATCGAGGTCTTCCATACAGTCACGACGTCCGCCCGCGCGCGTCGAAGTCCTTCATCCGGTCCAGTACGGCGTCGGCGGTCGGCCGGAACATCTCGTCGACGATCCGGCCGTCGGCGAGGTAGAGGACCCGGTCCGCGTACGAGGCGGCCACCGGGTCGTGCGTGACCATCACGATGGTCTGGCCCAGCTCGTCCACCGAGCGGCGCAGGAAGCCCAGGACCTCGGCGCCCGCGCGGGAGTCGAGGTTTCCGGTCGGCTCGTCGCCGAAGATGATCTCGGGGCGGGCGGCGAGCGCCCTGGCCACCGCGACGCGCTGCTGCTGTCCGCCGGAGAGCTCGGTGGGCCGGTGCTTGAGGCGGTCGGACAGGCCCACCGTCTCCACGACCCGGTTGAGCCAGCCGGCGTCCGGCTTGCGGCCGGCGATGTCCATGGGGAGCGTGATGTTCTCCAGGGCGTTGAGTGTCGGCAGCAGGTTGAAGGCCTGGAAGATGAAACCGATCCGGTCCCGGCGCAGCTGCGTGAGCTTCTTGTCCTTGAGCTTGGTGATCTCGGTGTCGTCGAGGTAGATCTCGCCCGAGGTGACGGTGTCGAGGCCGGCCAGGCAGTGCATCAGCGTCGACTTGCCGGAGCCCGACGGGCCCATGATCGCGGTGAACTGTCCGCGGGCTATGTCGACGTCGACGTGGTCGAGCGCGACGACGCGGGTCTCCCCCGAGCCGTACGCCTTGACGACCTGACGCCCTCGCGCGGCGACGGCCGTACGCCCTCCGGTGTCCCCATGCGGGGGAATGGTCACAGCCGTTGTCACGGTATGTCTCCTCAGTCAGTGATGAGCGGGTGTCGCCGCGTGCGGTTCGAGTCTGTCGGCGGAAGCGGTCCGGCGCGCTGGTGCGCAGCGCAGTCTTGAACCGGGGGTTTTCCCCACTCCCGGTGGTGCGGTCCTCAGCTGCGGCCGTAAGAACAAGCTAAGGAATCGAGCCGCTCCTCCTCGTCGTCCCCCGGGACGAACGTCCCCTGGCTATCAGTAAGGAGGAGCCCCTAGGGGGACTCCACCTCCGGGTGGACCCGCACTCGGTGAGCGTGCACCCTCCCCCTGCGTGAGGCTCAAGTGAGAAGGTGTCCGGGGAAATACGTGCAAGGTGAAAGGATCTAGGGGTGGGCGCCACCGGCGGCAGCACCGACAGCACCGACAGCGAGACATCAGGGGCGGCGACCGAGGCCTCCGCCACCCCGCGCGGCCGCGGCCCGGTCGTCGCGGCGCTGATGCTCGGCATGGCGCTCGCCGCGCTCGACGGCACCATCGTCTCCACCGCCGTACCTCAGATCGTCGGCGACCTCGGCGGCTTCTCGGTCTTCTCCTGGCTCTTCTCCGGCTATCTGCTCGCCGTCACGGTGACCCTTCCGGTGTACGGGAAGCTCTCCGACACCTTCGGCCGCAAGCCCGTCCTGATCGCCGGCATCGTCCTCTTCCTCCTCGGCTCACTGCTGTGCGCCGGCGCCTGGAGCATGGCCGCGCTGATCGCCTTCCGGGTGGTGCAGGGGCTGGGCGGCGGGGCTCTCCAGGGCACGGTGCAGACCATCGCCGCCGACCTCTACCCGCTCAAGGAACGCCCCAAGATCCAGGCGAAGTTGTCCACGGTGTGGGCGAGTGCCGCGGTGGCCGGACCTGCGATCGGCGGCCTGCTGGCCTCGTACGCCGACTGGCGCTGGATCTTCCTGATCAACCTCCCGGTCGGCGCGGTCGCCCTCTGGCTGGTCGCCCGCCATCTGCGCGAACCGTCCCGCACGGGCCCGGCCACCCGCCCCCGGATCGACTGGCCAGGTGCCCTCGCCATCTTCGGCGCCGGAACCCTCATGCTCACCGCACTCGTCCAGGGCGGCATCGCCTGGCCCTGGCTCTCCGCACCCTCGCTCGCCCTCTTCGGCACCAGCGCGGTCCTCGTCGCCCTCACCGTCGTCATCGAACGCCGGGCCGCGGAGCCGATCATCCCTGGCTGGGTCTGGCGCCGGCGCACCATCGCCGCGGTGAACCTCGCGCTGGGAGCGCTGGGACTCCTGATGGTCGCCCCCACGGTCTTCCTCCCCACCTACGCGCAGTCCGTCCTCGGCCTCGGCCCGATCGCGGCGGGCTTCGTGCTCTCGGTGATGACCCTGAGCTGGCCGGTCAGCGCCGCGCTCTCCAACCATGTCTACAACCGCGTCGGCTTCCGGCAGACCGCGATCATCGGCATCTCCCTGGCCGGCTTGATCCTTGCCGCCTTCCCGCTCCTCCCCTACCCGGGCGAGCCCTGGCAGCCGGCCCTGCTCATGCTGCTGCTGGGCGGGGCGCTCGGCCTGTTCCAGCTCCCGCTGATCGTCGGCGTCCAGTCGACGGTCGGCTGGTCGGAACGCGGCACCACCACGGCCTCCGTCCTCTTCTGCCGCCAGGTCGGCCAGAGCATGGGCGCCGCGCTCTTCGGCGCCATCGCCAACACGGTCCTCGCCTCCCGCCTCGGCACCGCGGGCGACCTGGACTCGGTCGCGCACGCCCTGGCTGATCCGTCCTCGCTGACGGCGGAGGCGTCGGACCATCTCCGGCGGGCGGTGGACGCGGCGGTGGACTACGTCTACCTGGGCGCGGCAACGGCGGCGGGCCTGGCACTGCTGGTCCTCGTCCTCGTCGCGCCGAGGCGCTTCCCGGTCCTCGCCGACCCCGAATGAGCATCAGGAGCCGCACTTTTGTGCGATCTCTGTGAAGTTCCTCCGTCCAGTACGGCCCTCCTTGCCCTTTGCTCATGACGCATGGCTACCGTGGAGCGGAGTGTGGTCATGCACATCGCAGGAAGATGACGAGAACGTGACGGGGGCTGTCAATGGCATGGGACGAGTGGGAGCAGGCCAAGTCCAGTTCGGCGCAGACCCGGCTGAATCAACTGCCGGCCGAAGGCGGCGGCTCGGGTGGCGGGAACAGTGACCTGACCGTCCATGACGACGAGTTGGGCAAGCTCGGCGACATGGCGCGCTCGTTGCGCGAGCAACTGTCGACCGACGGCGACCATGCCCGCGTGGCCACCTTCGAAGCCTCCAACGAGCTCTTCAACGGCGGTCTGGACATGGGCGCGGGCCTCCTCGAGGTGCACGACGCCTGGAGCACCAAACTGGCCACCCTCAAGGAGGCCTGCGGGCACATTTCCAACCATCTCGACTATTCGAGCTCCACCCACGCGAAGCAGGAGAAAAAGATCGTTCTGGGAATGCAGGGCGCGGACGGCAAGACGATGTCCATCTCGCGCATCTACGACCAGATCAAGTAACGACGAGGGCAACGGGGAAACGGGTAGCTCGACATGGTGACGTGCCAGGAACTGCAGGATCTCAACCTCAGCAAGCTGAACACCGCGGTCACGCAGTGGCAGCAGATGCTCAACAAGCTGGTCACCCTCGCCGACGGCGGTGACGGCGGCATCAACGCCGCCGATCTGGAGCGCAAGGCCAACGCCGCGGACTGGAAGGGTGACAACGCCACCGTCACCAAGCAGTTCACCACCACCACGGCGCGCCAGTTCGACGACATGGTCACCGAGGCCCGCAGCATCCACAAGATCCTTGAAGAGGCCCACGCCAACCTGAAGAAGCACAAGGAAGATCTGAAGACCACGATCGACACGTGGGCCAAGAAGAACGTCTACATCGACGACAAGGGCGGCGCGATGTACTCCGGCCCGCAACGCGAGGTGGAGGGCGGCCCCAAGGAGCAGACCAGCCAGGAAGAGGTCGACCAGGCGGCACGCGAGGTCGGCAGGATCCTGGAGGCGGCGAACGAGACCGACCGGATCGCCGCGCGTGCGCTGCGCAAGCACGCCCAGAGCAAGTACGACTTCGACGAGACGGGCTACAAGGGCCTCAAGGACGCCGACCGGCAGCAGGGCATCGAGGACGCCGACGCGATGGTGAAGCTCGCGTCCAAGGGCGACGGGATGACCGACGACGAGCTGAAGCGCTTCAACGAGATCTCCAAGTACCACCGCGACAATCCCGCCTTCGCCGAGCGGTTCGCGACCAAGCTGGGACCCGAAGGCACGCTCGAGTTCTGGCGCAGCCTCGCCGACCCGGGCAAGGGGCGTACGCCGGACCCGGACGGCGATCGCGCGAAGATCCTCGCCAAGGTGCAGGACAACCTGGGCATCACCCTCGCCAACGCCACCCGTGCCGACACCCCTGAAATGCAGGCGTGGAAGGACCGGATGATCGAGCTGGGCGACGATCCGATCAAGGCCAGGAGCGGCATCCCCAGCGCGCCGTACGGCTTCCAGGTCCTGGGCCCGCTGATGACCGAAGGCAAGTGGGACACGGACTTCCTCAACAAGTACGGCGAGAAGATGCTCGAGTTCGAGCGCAAGTCCGACGACCCGGTGCTGGGCGGCCCTAAAGAGCTCTGGGAGAACCGCTTCAACCCGGCCCAGCTCTCCTACCCGCCCGGCGGCACCAAGCCGGACAGCGACCCGGTCGCCAACCTGATGGAGGCGCTCGGCCACAACCCGGAAGCCTCCCTGCAGTTCTTCAACGGCTCGTCCGGCCAGGGCGACGACGCGATGAACAACTGGGACTACCTGGTCAACAAGGACGGCGAGGGCGCGCGCGAGTGGCCGACCGACGATGACGGGAAGACGACGGGGTTCAAGAACCTGGGTCACGCACTGGAGTCGGGGACGCTCGGGTACCCGTACGACCAGGACCCTCCGTCCGTCCCGCCGATGAACACCGACGAGGAAAAGATGGCCCGGGACCAGCGCACCCTGCTCATGGACCAGGTCGTCGACCACTACAAGACAGCCGACACGATCGACAAGCAGGACGGGATCCGCGACAGCCTGGCAAATATGGCGGCCGGCCATATCGACAGCCTCAACTACTCCATGGGCGACTGGGGAGGCACGGGCGAGGCTTCGGGCAGGGACGCATTTTACGGAGCCAAGGCGGGGCATCTCCATGACTTCGGCGAGACGAGCAGCACGAACTTCCTGCGCGCCCTGGCCTCCGACGAGGGTTCGTACGAGACCGTTTCCACGGCCCAGCAGGTGTACGGCGCCAGCTCGATGTCCGCACACGGCGACAACCGCGACGACGCGATGAACGCGGGTCTGAAGAGCGTCAGGATGCACGGGCTTCTGGATGAGGCGCGCGCCGAGGCCATCGGCAAGGAATTCGCCGATGACAAGACCCAGAGGAATCTGGAACTCGAAAAGCAGGGCGAGTGGCGCAAGTTCGCCGGCGAAGCCGCGGTCGGTGTCGGTGTCGGCGTTGCGACCGCCATGATCGTCCCCACCGGAGGTGCAGCGCTGGTCGCCGTCCCCCTTGCCATCGAGACGATCGGGGGCGCAGCCAACACCCAAATCTCCACGAACACGCTCCAGTGGCTCCAGGACCACGAGTTCGACAACTACGACGATTCGGTCGCGGGCATCGACAAGGCCAAGTACGACGGAAGCAGAAACGCGATGACCCCTCTCCTGAACTACGCAGAGGCACACGGGATAAGCGGGAAGGAATTCGAATCCTGGGCCTCGCAGGCTGAGACCAAGTACAACGACGGCGGAAAAATCGGCGACACTGACGACGCCCGGGGCTGGTGACCATGAAGAGGCATCTCACGCTTGCCGCCGTGGCCGTGCTCCTGCTGGGTGCGGGCGCGTGCACGGCCGACAAGGACCAGGCCGAGGGCAAGGCCAAGGACAAGGCCGAGGACGCTGCCCCCGACGACTCCACGTGCAACGAACTCCTGGGCGACGCCGGACTGAAATGGCTCAAGGACCGCACGGGGGGCAAGGCACGCCTGAAGGTCCCCGACGACCTGAAGAGCGCGCGTGCCCTGTTCTACCGGCAGGTGGAGAACTGGGACCCGGAGAAAACCGGAGTCCGAATATTCCAGAGGGCCGATGTGTGCCTGGCGAGGACGAGCGTCGCGGATGAACGAAGGGAGCTCGAAATCCGGTTCGGTCCCTCCTACTTCACATTCGACACCCGTTTCGATGACGTTTCCTCAACCGGCGACAAGACAGTCGAGACACTGGTGAACTCCGACGTCAAGCTTGTCCACGGGAAGGACAATGAAGGGGTGGTCCGCTACCGGGTGTACGTCAAGTGCAAGATCCCCGGCACGCCCGCGAAGCAGGAGAACGAGATCCCGATCGAAGGGCTGATGGCCGACACGCTCACCGGCGACACCAGCGCCCGAGTCCATCTCACCCGTCTGCTGCACTCCGCCAAGGTGGTGGCGGACGGATTCGACTGCGAGAACAAGCCCGTCGTCCCGGATGAGCCCCCGGCGTCGGTGAAGTAGCTCCGCACAACCGGCGGAAGGCCGGGTGCCGGGGGCACGCGCCGAGCCGGGACGCGGAACCGGGTCCTTACCCTGCGCTCTTCACCCCGGCGACGAAAGCGGCCCAGGCACCGACCGGGAAGACCACAACAGGGCCGCGGGGGTTCTTGCTGTCGCGGACGGGGGCGAGGCCGGGGCATCCCTCGGCGACCTCAACGCAGTCGCCACCGCCCCCGTCGCTGTAACTGCTCTTGCGCCAGGTAGCCGAAGTCAAGCCAGGTCGTATGGCGTGCATGCTCTGAAGGCCTCCATTGCCTGCTCGATCAAGGCAGTTGATGCATCAGGCGGCAGCGCCCGGGCGTGCACAAGATCGTACCGATAGGAGTGCCGGGCCACCGCTGCCCTGTCTTCCACCAGTTCCCCGGAGTGTCCCGCCTCAAGGTAGGCCACATCCGGCGCGTTTTCGAATGACAACAAAGTCACCGAGCCGCCCATGGCCGAATGCCCACCGGCCGCAAAGGGCAGGACCTGCACCTCAACACCGGGCACCTTCGCCGCTTCTACGACGCGGGCCAACTGATCGCACATGATCGCCGACCCGCCCACGGGGCGCCGGATCACCGCCTCGTCGAGCACGACCCAAAGCAATGGGGGCCGCTGTGCCCGCAGAAGGTCCTGTCGGCGCATCCGAGCAGTCACCTTCTCTTCGATCTCCCCTTCTGTGCACCAGGGCTGGCCGAGGCGTAGCACCTCACGGGCGTACTCCTCGGTCTGGAGCAGCCCGGGCACGCTGTGCGCCATGTATTTATGCATGGCGTTCGCGTTGGCCTCGTACGTCATGAACGTCCGTGCCCAGTCCGGGAACGGCGTCCGCCTGACATGGCCCCACAGGTCGGTCAGATCGCCATCCGCACCCAGAAGCGCGTCCAGCTTCCTGTCGATGTCCTCGGGAGGCGTCTCGTTGCCCAGCTCGAACTGGGCGATCCGGCTGTGGGCGATAGGGACCTTGTCGCCCAGGTCCCGCTGCGTCCACCCGGCGCGGACACGGAGCTTGCGCAGCTTCGTGCCGTACAGCGCGGCCAAAGACGCCGACGGATCAAGCTCCTTTGGTGCAGGCACGGCCGCCCCCGTTTTCGCTCGCGCGCCTCGAAAACTGTTACCCCTAGTGATCGTAGCTCTACGCACCGATGCTCATCAGTGGAAGGTGTTGAGTAACCACGGAAGGCACCGCAGACATGGGAACGGCTGAACACAGAGCGGCAGTTGAACGGATCAAGGACGCCGAGGCGGCGCGGGACGAACTGCGCGACACACTCGCTGCGGTCGGCGTCGTGCTGCCCTCGCTCGGACTGGACATCGCATCCCTTGCCCGCGACGCACCGCGGCCGCTCGTGGACCTCGGCCGCTGCAACCCGAGCGTCGCCCGTCAACTCGCAGCAGTCCTGCGGGGATCCGCGCCATGAGCGACGACGAACCCGATTCGGACGAACAGCCGGCACAGGACGACGCCGAGGCCGGCCGCCGCGAAGAGCTGCTCGCCAAGGTGCGGGAAGCCAACAAACAGAGCCTCGCCCGCCCCCGATAGGACGAGAGGAACGTGAGTCATGCAGATCGTCAACGTCACCGCTGACGGGGTACGCAGAGGCGACGTGGTCACGGTGGGCGGCATCCCGCACCTCGTCTGCGACGTACGAGAGGTGAGCGGTCGGCGCAAGCGGCTGGAGTTCGCGGACGGCAATGCGTACGTCCTCGGCGTGCGCGTCGCAATCCGAGTGACCCGGGCATAGGGGCTGCCACCGGCAACTCAGCCCCGCTGCTCACCCGGGCCCGAGCAGCGGGGCGGCCGTGCTCCCGCAGGAAGCGCGGCCGGCGCGCTGCCCGGCCGCGCAGGTGCCTCCGTCAGCCGAGATGCCAGAGCGCGCCGCCGGCGAGCACCATCACCAGGCCTGCGAAGGCCATGAACGCCCCCATCAGCCGTTGGTACCACGGCTGAGCCCACATCGTGGGCGACCTGTCCAGCTGCCCCAGCTGCGCCCCGCCCAGCAGGTAGCGCTGCCTGATGTTCTCGGCCCGCCGTGTAGCGATCCCCCGCACGTTGAACGCCCAGCTGGCACCGCACCACACCGCGACCAGGCCGCCCAGGACGAAAACGGCGATGATCACCGGCGACGGCGCATGCGCCCCGGCGGCCTGAGCGGGGCCGAACCCAGCGTTCTCCGCCAGCGTCTCAAGTTTCACTTCTGTTACACCTTTCCAAGAGACTCGGCGACATCCCAGATAGCGCGCAAGTCCCTACTGCGAACAATAATCGACGCATCGGTCAAAGCAATTTCATGAACGCAACCGTCACCATCCGGAAGGATCTCGTCCAGCAGCACCGTATCTGCCTGCATCCAGTCAATGGATCCTTCGTAGTCGATCGAGAAGTGCGACACTCCCGAGTATCGGATCTGGAGGCCCGAATCATGCTTCCATTGATTGGGCGCGAATTCGAGAGTCAGAACCCCGCTCTTATCCGTCGGTACGTGGACCCCGGCCAGCTCCAGGTCCTTCACACACCGGCTGCTGCGCATGCTGTAGTGCCCAGCATCGAAGGCGAACTCCCGAGCGCCGGCAGGCAACACTTCCCCCATTTTCGGGAGTTCCGCCAGATAGGCGCTCGGGTCCAGGTTGAACCCCCACAGATCGGGGTCCCAATCGGCTTTCACGAATTTCATTCGGTGAGGCTCGTGAAGCTCGCGACGGCACCGTCAGCCGCAGCGATCGACTGCACGTCAAAGCCTCGCATTCCGTGAGTCATACCCACCGCTTTTCCAGGTACATAAAACCCAATATCTGACCGTCAACGAACGATTCAGATCACGTCTGATCAGACGACGCAGAGCCCCAAGGGAAGAATTCCATGAGCCAGCTGGGCAAGTCCTCAAGGCCAGGGCGTTCCGGGGCGGGATGAATCCCGATCCCGAGACTTTTCTCCGAGTCCACACCCCGTCCACCCTCTGACCAACTCAACCATTCCCCAATGAATGAGCAAACATTCCATGTCATGGCCAATGCAGGACGGACTTGTGGCACGCTGAACCAGAACCCGCTGATTGCCGCGGCTCGTTCAATGCCATCTCCCAAGGATGGCATTGATCCCGACGCCAACCCTGCGGACACCGCAAATCCAGAATACGGGTCTCCCGCGAGCAGCGGAGTGCAGTTTCGCAGAATGATTTCCAGCAGCTCATCGGGAACTTGCCTTGCCTTGCGTTCCAGCCTCTCAAGCAATCGCGAAAAGCTCTCCGAGCCGATAACCGAACCGCTCGGACGCACCTCAATGTCCTGCAATAGTCCTGGCGAGGCGGAAGAAGCCGATACTGCCTGAATATAGGCCAACCCGCGGAGCGATTGCCATCGACACATGAGGTCGACGCGGGAAATCACGGAATTGCGAGCACCGAATCTCACCGGCCATTCGGCGGCTCGCACCTCCACCCCATAAGACCTCAATTCCGCCGGGACTGAATTCGGGTAGACGAGTAGTTCACCGTCGACGCGTGACACAGATTCGTACCCTGGATATGGCAGCGACATTGAGAACCTGAAGCGCAATCAGCTCGGGGAATAGTAGAGCAACGCAGGCATAACGTTATGGTCGGTTCCTTCCATGGTAACTACGACCCGCTTACGTGTCGCATCACCAAGCCACCGCACAAATTCTTCCACATGCCCAAACGACGCGGAGTCTACGACATCGGCAGGATCGAATGTGAATTCGACTTCATCGATATCGAAGAAATAACAAGTAAACCAGATACCGCTTACCTCTACGGCCAAACTGGCCGATTCCTCCGGCTCACTCTCCAGACGATTGAACAATTCGCGAGCGTCTGGAATACCTTCATCGTCCGAGTCGGACAACGTCCACCCGAAGGAGACGGGCCAATTAACAGACTTGACCCCGTCAAGGATACGCTGCCAATCGTCGATCGATGCATCAAGGATGCAGACATCGCGGAGAGCCCCGTCGACCTCGAAATCCTCGGCGCGATACGACATCCCAACGCCATCTCGCTCACCCATCACAGGAACCCTTCAAATGTGAGCGTGCCATTCCGCCAACTCCACCGAGCACCCCATCCGCCGGGCACCCTGAAATCGCGGGTAATCCCGCCATATTGCGCCGAAGCTGCAGTGTTGACCTTTTCCACAACCCGTGGATTGGTCAGAATATCTTGGATCATCTCATTCGCGATTTCAGTACGCTCGCTGTTTGTTACTTTGCCGAAATTGTACATGTCCACATGCGACTGACCACGCTTGGCGAGATTTCCTGGACTCGGATCACCGTGCTTCTGAAGCGCCCTGCCCGCCGGCGAAAGCTGACCCTTCTTAATATCAGCCGCTGCTTTGTAAAGGTCATCCGCGCCATAGTTACACGGCGATAGGCCCAGCGGGTCTGCCCAGGACTGGGGCGAGTGTACATATCCGTGATGGTTGTCCGCCGGCTCCAGACCGAGCGGGTCCGCACTGATGTAGCGGGCCGTCTCCGGGTCGTAGTAGCGGAAGTGGTTGTAATTCAGGCCGGTTTCAGGGTCGGCGTACTGGCCCGGGAAGCGGAGAGGGCAGTGCACGGATGCCGCGTCCGTCGGGGCGGGGAAGGCCGTGCCCCAGAGGGTTGTGCGGCGTTGCCAGGTCAATTCGCCGTCGGGGGCGATCAGTTCGGTCGGGGTACCCACCGCGTCCGTGATGACGGCGTGGAAGCGGGTGCCGTAGTCGGCCGACGTGTCCTCCGCCAGCTTCGAGAGCAGGGATGCGCCAGGCTCCCGGACCAGGGGCTTCTGGTCGGTCTGGGTGAGGGGGCGATGGCTGCCCGGGGCGTAGTCCCAGGTGGTGACCCTGCCGTCGGGCGCCGTCTGCTCCGCCAGGCGGGTGTCGTCCCAGCTGAAGTCCGTGCGCTCGGCGGACGAGCCGTCGTCCGCCGAGCGCTGCTTGGATATTCGGCGGCCCAGCGGGTCGTACGTGTACTGCCAGCGCTCGCCGCCCGGAGTCACCGCCTCGACCAGGCGGTCCTCGGCATTCCAGGCGTACGTCCAGGAGTGTCGCTGCCCGTTGAGGAGCTTGCGGGTCCTGCGGATCAGACGGCCCTGCGCGTCATGCTCGTACGAGGTGCGGCCCGCGCGACGGATGAGGGTGCCCTCGAATTCACGGTCGCCCGGGGACTCGTGCGCGGGGGCCGTGGCGTGCGCCAGGTTGCCCGCCGCGTCGTAGGCGTATGTCTCGCTCCAGCCGTGCGCCCGTACGCCCGTGACCCGGCCCATGCGGTCGAGGTCGAAACGGCGGGTGCCGGAGGTCAGTTCGCGGATCTCGGTGAGGTAGCCGTCCTCGCGGTAGGCGTAGGCGCGGTGCTGGCGGAGCCGGTCCGCGTCCTCCGCGCGCGCCGTCAGGGACTGGGTGGCGAGGCGGTCGGCCACATCCCAGGCCTGGCTGAGGGTGACGACTTCCCCGAGGCGGCGTTCCGTCTCGCGGCCCGCGGCGTCGTGCGTGAAGGTCAGCTCACCCGCGTCGGAGCGGAGTCCGGTCGGGCGGCCTGTCGGGTCGTAGGTCCACTCCGAGCTCAGCCCGGACGGAGTGACCCTCAGGGTCCGGCGCCCCAGAGCGTCGTACGCGTAGCTGGTAATACGGCCGTTGACGGTTTCCGTGAGCGTACGGCCCAGCGCGTCGCGCTCCATGGCGACCTCGGCGTCCGCATTGGCCACGTGGGTCAGATGGCCCGTCGTGCCGTATGCGTACGTGGTGATGCCGCCCGATTCGGTCCGCTGCTCCGTCACGCGGCCGAGCACGTCCCGGGTGAAGCGCAGCGTCTCGCCCGCGCCATTCGTACGCGACACCAGGCCGCCCGCCGCATCATGCGTGTACGTCAGCGTCCGGCCGTTGAAGTCGGTCTCCGCGACCAGACGGCCCGCCTGGTCGTACGCGTACGACCAGGTCAGCCCCTGCGGGTTGGTGACCCCCGTCAGCCGCATCTCGGTGTCGTACGCGAAGGCGTACGTCGTGCCGTCGGGGTCGATCCGGGTGGCCGGGACGTCGAAGTGCGTGGCGGTGTGGCGGGTGACATTGCCCGCGGGATCGGTGTGGGAGAGGAGGTTGCCCTCTCCGTCCCAGGTCCAGGACTCCCGGGCGCCGTCCGCGTACTGGCGCCACTCCGGCTTGCCTTCGGTCGTCCAGCCCATGCGGGTGACATGACCCAGCGGGTCGGTCACCTCCATGATCCGGCCGAAGGTGTCCCTGCGCACCTGCGTCACATGCCCGACCTCGTCGGTCACGGCGATGGGCAGTCCGGCCGCGTTCGACGTGACGCCGCGCGTATCGCCGAGGGCGTCGGTGATCGCTGACAGTCGGCCCAACTCGTCGTAGCCGCAGTGCGTTTCGGCACCGGCGGGGTCGATCGTGATGAGCAGGTTGCCCAGTTCGTCGTACGTGTGGCGCCAGGTCGCACCGCCGGGCTCGACGACCTCCGTGGGGCGGCCGAGTGTGTTGTACGTGGCTCGGGCAAGGGACCCGTCCGGCAGGGTTACCGCGGTGAGGTTGCCCGCCGCGTCGTATGCGTAGCGCGTCGTACGGCCCAGCGGATCCGTGACCGAGAGCGGCCTGTCGCCCCTCTCGTGCCACTCGGTGCGCGTCGTGTGGCCGAGCGGATCGGTCTCCTCGACGACCTGGCCCTCAAAGTTGTGGCGATGCGTGGACCGCCGGCCGAGCGAGTCGGTGTACGTGGTCGTGCGCGACTCGTCGTCGTAGGCGAGGGCTCCGGAAAGGAAGCCGTCGCTGCCCTCGGTGCGCTCGACGCGGCCACGGGCGTCGTAGAAGTACGCGAACGACGTGCCGTTGCGGTCCGTCCAGGAGGTGACCCGGCCCGCCGCGTCGTAGGTGAAACGCAGTGGTTCGCCACTGGAGTTGATGATCTCGGTGAGGTTGCCCGCCGCGTCGTACCCGTAACGCATCACGACCGTACCGCCGCCGTCGTGCAGCGTCGGCTCGTACCGTGACGGGGTCTCGTCGAGCAGGCGCAGGGCGGTGATGCGCGGGCCCTGCGTGTCGACGGCGAGGTAGTAGCCGCCGGAGTGGCGCAGCCCGGTGGGGATGCCGTCAGCGGTGCGTTCGACATCGATGCGCGCGCCGTTGCGGTCGTGCCAGCTGTCCACGGGGAGGTGGACGGTTCCGAGCTTGTCCGAGGGAACGGGACTGCTGAAGCTTCGTACGACCCCGGAGTCCGGGTCGGTGATGGTCATGACACCGTCGGGCTTGCCGTCCCACTCCAGCGGCCACATGGCGCCCTTCACCGGGAGGACGGGTTCACTCACCCGGGGCACCGGATACACGAGGCGCATGCCGTCCGCGGCGGCGAACACGACGCCCTCGGCGTCGAGTTGGATGCACTCGTCGAGGGTGGAGACCCAGGTGGGGCCGAAGGACATTCCCCCGCGGTACGTGGACAGGTGGGTGCGCTCAAAAACCAGTGGGAGGCTCGCCGGCAGCGTGAGGTCGGTCTGCGTCATCAGCATGGCGCCGGTCGCCACGTCGATCGGCTCCCCGACGCACGGCGTCCTCCTGGCCGGACGGGCCGCAGGTCCGAGTTCGACCAGGTCGGGCCGCAGAGTCGGCGGCCGCAGCATCAGCGGCACCTCGCTGAACTTCCCGAACAGGCTCCCCTCGACGCCGGCCTTGACCACACCGCCCCCCGCGCCGAACGCCCCGCCGAAGATCATGCCGTCCTTCGCCGCGGCATTGATCTCGTCCAGGCTGAAGCCCGTCTGCAACCCCGTGGCGATCTTCAGCGGCTGGGCGACGGCAAGATCGACGGCCACCGACTCCACGCCACCGAAGGCCGCGGCGACGAGCGTGCCCGCGGCGATCTCCGCGACCGTGGCCGTGACGGCGATGCCCAGAGTGCCGGCGAGTTCGAGGATGGCTTCCGCCGCTACGGCCGCGGCGCCCGCCGATATGCCCGCCGTGAACCAGGCGAGCCCGAGGCCTGCCACGATGATGGTGGCGTCGATGGCCAGCTCTGTCCGAAGCTTGTTGATGGCGTCATCGACGGCGCCGGCAAGCTTGTCCAGCACCTCCGCCATCTTGCGGGCCGCCGTCGCCATGTCACTGAGCCAGCCCGCGTCCTTCCCCTTGGCGTAGCGCCCCCAGAACACCTCGAACGCGTCGATCGCCTCACCCTTGTTGTTGTGGATGAGCGATGTGGCCGCGTTGTTGACCGGGGTCCGTACGTCGTCGACGGCACCGGCGAAGGTCCGCCAGGCGTCGGCGGCCTTGCGCAGGGCGCCCGGATCGGCGTCGGGCCACCACATGCCGAGCTTGAGCAGGATCTCCTTGGCCTCGTCCTCGATGCTCACTTGGCGTCCTCGCCGTCGATCTTCGCCTTCGCCTTGGTGAACATCCCGACGATCAAACGCTCGTTGTCGACATGCCCGTCCGCCATGTCGGACATCGCCTCGTGAATGCTGGTCAGTCCGAGGACGAGGATGCCGGCGGCCCGCTCGATGGCCTTCTGCTGGGGGTGGTATCCGTCGTAGAACTTCTTGCCCGGCTCGTCGTCTCCCCAGGGCGCACCGAGCCCGTCCAGGGTGGTGACCAGCGTCGTCAAAGCCGTACTGAGGTTCTTGGCCTGCTCGTGGAAGACCGGCGCCGTCAACTTGATGTCGGCCGTGTTGATTTCCAGGACTTTGCCGTCGCCCTTGCCATCGCCCATGCGAAGCACCCCCGTTGTCTTCACGCGCTGCAAACCCCGACCCTAGAAGAGCGTGATCAAGATTTGCCCATGCGATGACCATGCCAGGGCAATGGATGACACAAATTGCGCGAACACGCGTGCGGCGCGCGGCCTTTCAGCCCTCCGCCGCCGCGCGGCCCGTCAGCGTCGCCAGACTGTTGCGGATGTGCGCCATATGCGCGTCCATCTCCTCGCGGGCCCTGTCGTGCTCGCGCAGCACCCGCTCCGTCTCGCGCGCGATCCGCTCCTCGCGGGCCCTGGCCTCGGCGATCAGCGCGGCGGCTCGCGCGTCCGCGTCCTCCTGGCCGGGGCGGGTGTTCTCGTCCGCCTCGGCGAGGGTCCGCTCGGCCTCGGCGAGCCCGGCCTCGGCATACGCGGCGAGGTCGGCGTGGCGGGCATTCAACTCGGCCTCGTCGTGCGCGAGTTCGCGCTCCATCGCCTCCCACCGCTCGGCCTGGTCCCGCTCCAGGTCGGCCAGCAGGCCTTCGCAGCGGCGGCGCGTCTCCTTCCAGGCGGCCACGACCTCGCCACGCCGCTCCTTCACCTCGAGGCGGGCCTCGATACGCGCCTCGTCGGCCGCGGTCTGCGCGGCGAGCGAGATCTGCTGAACACGCGCCTCGGTCTCCGCCCGGAGCTCCTCGGCGTACACACGTGCCTCTTCGTACACCTGGCGAGCGCCCTCGTCGGCAGCGTTCCAGATGGCCTGGGCCTCGTCCCGCGTCGCGGCCAGCAGCTGCTCGGCCTGCTCAACGGTCAGCGCCAGCAGGTACTGGGCGCGACTGCCGAGACTTTCGTACGTCTGCGGGGGAAGCGCCTTGACGACCTCGCGCAGGGCGACGGCCTCCGCCTCCATCTCCCTGGCGAGGACGGTGAGACGCGCGGCACGCTCCCAGGCGTCGTCGCGGTCCTGGGACAGGGCGGTGACGTAGGCGTCGGTCTTCCCCATGTGGTAGCCACGGCCCCGTACGGCGACGAAGCCGTGAGGTGACACCGATGCAGCACTCATCCTTCAAGCCCTCTCCGACGCACAACGCAATTGGCTCACATCCTCCCGGATCAGAGCTAAGTGGCCATAACGCGACACTTTACCCATCGGCACCGGTCAAGGATGCGCCAGTCGGCGAAAGAAGCCGGAACCGGACAAACGGCGGCGCGCCCGGCCCGCCATTGCCCCTCCGTACTTCCTCAGCCCCTCCTGCCAACCCGTCCCCGGCGCCTGAGTGAGCGTGATGTTCGTGAAGATTTGGTGAGCACCGTCTCGGTGCGTTGGCCGACAACTGCGGCGGACGACTGCGGCGGACGACGGCGGCGGACGACGGCAAGCACGTCGGCGGACAAGAAAGCGCCCGGCCTGTGTCGCACAGGCCGGGCGCCCCTCATCCATACCGTCGCTTACAGCAGTCCGTCCCACATCTGCTCGAGCAGCACCGACCACCAGCTCTCCGGCGACGCCAGCGCCGCCGGGTCCAGGGCCGCGAGCTGTGCCTGGAAATCGACCGTCCAGCGGCCTGCCTGCTCCGGGTTGAGGTTGAAGCGCAGCCGCCACATGCGGCCGAGCAGCGCCAGGCACCGTACGAACTCCGGCAGGCCGCTGTTCACGAACTGCGGCGCCACCGGCTGGCCGCCCGGGCCCGCCTCCACCGGTACCGCCACTATGTGCGCCGTGCCGTACTGAACACAGATCGCCCGGCCGAAGTCGCTGCCCACCACCAGGTACGAGCCCGCGTCCGCCGCCGGCTGCAGCTGACGCTGCGCCGCGAGCTCCGCCAGCGTAGGGACGACCGGCTGGGCCGGCTGCGCCCAGAAGAACGGGTTGAAGTCGCCCGGCAGACCCGCCCAGACCAGGGTGGCCGCCACGATCTCCGGTACGCCCTGACGCGAGACGGCCCGCTGGTCGAACCGGCAGATGCCCTGCGGGCCGAACGCGGCCACCAGCTCCTGCGCGATCCCTTCCGGAGGGATCGGCGGGGCCGGCGGCAGCTGCGGCAGCGGGGCCCGGACCGGCGCGGGGCGCGCCGGACCGTCCGCGACCTGATGCAACTCCCCCTGGTGGGTGAGCAGATGCTGCATGCCCTGCTGCCGGCTGGCGTGATCCCTGCCGTACGGCGCGACGGATGTGATCCGCACCTGTGGCCAGGTCTCCCGGATCATCCGGGCGCAGTAGCCGCCGGGCAGCTCGCACGACTCCAGCTCTGTGTGGAGCTCGAGCACCTGCTGCGGCGGCACGTTCATGGCGCGCAGCTCGTGCAGGATCTGCCACTCCGGGTGCGGAGTTCCCGGCGCCGAGCGGCGGATCAACTGGGCTTCGGAGCCGTCGGGCGCGCGGTAGCGCAGTACGGCCTGATAGCCGGGGCCGACGGTCGGCATACCGCTGGGCTGCTGCGGATACCCGTACGCGGGCGGCGGGCCACCCGGCAGCGGTGCATGCGGTACGGAACCGGGCGGCGCGCCATGAGGTGCACCGGGCGGGCCGGGCGGCTGAGGCGCGCCCGGACCCATCTGCGCGGGTCCGGCCAGCATCGTCGCGGCATGGTGGGCACCGCCACCGGGAGGACCGGGCGGCGTCGGAGCACCAGGCGCACCGGGAGGACCGGGCGGCTGCGGGACCCCGGGCGCAACAGGAGCCCCCGGCGGACCGGGCGGCTGAGGCGCGCCCGGACCCATCTGCGCCGGCCCGGCCAGCATCGTCGCCGCATGATGCACACCGCCACCCGGCGGAGCCGGCGGGCCCGGCGGACCGGGCGGCGTCGGAGCACCGGGCGGCTGCGGGCCCTCCTGGCCGAGCTGCGAGACGAGCTGCGTCGGCAGATAACCGCCCGCCGGTGCACCGGGCGCACCCGGACCCGACGGCGGCGGCGTCGCTCCCGGCCGCACACCCGGAGTACCGGGGGCACCGGGCGGCGGCGGAGTCGTGGGGCCGCTGCCGCGCGAGGCGCGCGGCGGTACGACCGCCTTGCTCGTCGCCGCGTCGGCGATGTCACCGGCCCCCGGGCCCGGGCGTGCGGGCGCACCGGGCGGCGGCGACTGCGGAGTCCGGGGCGACTGGAGCGCATACGGAGCCTGCGGTGGCTGAGGAGTCTGGGGCGTCTGAGGCGTCTCGGACCCGGCGGGCTGCGGGTTCAGCGCCGGGGCGACCGCGGTCCGCGGCAGCTGGCTGCCGCCCGACATCAGCGCGGTGGGCGCATCCGCACCGGTGACCGGCGTCCGGGCGTCGTCGTCGTCGGACCCGGAGATCGGCGGCGCGAACACCGTGGCCGGCAACGGGACGGACGCGTCCTCGGACCCGGCGCTGGTGTCCGTCCACGGAGTCGCTCCGGACGGTGTGGCGGGCACACCCTCGGAAGCCGTCGGCTCGTAGTCGCCGCCACCACCGGCACTGGGCCACACGGACCCGCCCTGCGAGGCATTGCCACCGGAGGAGCCGGCCTCGGGCCATGCCGAACCCGGCGCGGACGAACTCCCGCCCGCCTGCGAGGCGTTGCTGTCCTGCGCGGGTGACCCGGGGGCGGACCGGTCGGCCCCCGCCGACGGCGGGCGCGCAGCCGCAGCCGCGGGCTCCGGCGACCCCGAAGGCGCACTGGAAGACGGCCCCGAAGGTGAGGGCGGCCCCGAGGGCATGCCCGAATCCGCGCCGGACGCCGCACCCGAAGCGCGCTCCGGCGACCTGCGGTCCGGGATCCCGATCTTGTCCGCCGCCTCCTGGAGCCACTCCGGCGGGCTCAACAGGAACGACGTCTGATTCAGGTCGATACGCTGCGGCGGCTCCGGCGCCGCCGCGGTCTCATCCTGTATCCCGTACTCCTCCTCGTACCGGCGGATCACCTCACCCACCGGCAGTCCCGGCCACAGCGTCGCCTCACCGCTGTCCCGGGCGATCACCAGCCGCTGCTGCCCGCCGTCCGAACGGACCCCGCCCTCGCGGTCCTCCGCCCAGACCACGAAGCCCAGCTCGAACTCCCGTACCCGCACCTCGCGGTGCTGATACGCGGGCACATCGCCGTTGACCCACTCTTCCGCGCGCTCCTGCGCCTGCGCGAAGGTCACCATCGGACCGTCACCCCTCGTCCGAGATCGGGACGGCGCTGCTGAAGCCGCCGTCCACCATCAGGTTCGCCACGGTCTCCAGCTCCGGCGGATTGCCCGCCAGACGCTGCAGAAAACCGTCGAAGTCGTCGCCGCACGGCAGCAGCAGCCGCTCCATGCGCTCCTGCACACTCCAGCCGTCCTGGTCCCGTGCGTCGTCGTACGCGCAGAACCACACCGAGCCCGTTGCCGAGCCCCTGACCTTCACCGCCAGAATCCCGCCCTGGACGAACGCAACTCCCAAGTAATCCTTGGTCAGATGGTCCCGCAGGCACTTGTTGACGTACAGCAGGTCGTTGACCGCGGCCTCGTCCCGCACCGTGAAGAACGGCTGGTCGACCAGCAGCCCCAGTTCGGCGTCGAGCGCCACCCCGACCGGGGCGCAGCCGCCCGCGGCCTTCAGAAAGGAGCGGTACGCCCCCGGCAGCCGGTAGCCCAGATCCTCCTCGACGCCCAGCAGTTGCTGCTCGGTCACCGACACCAGGCCCTTCGGCAGACCGAAGTGCGCGGGCCGGGTCTCCTGCAGCGGACGCGTACCCCGCTTGCTCTGGTCGACCGGCGTCGTCGCGAGACCTCCGTGGTGCCGCAGCAACGCCTTCACCTCGACGGGGACCAGCTCCATCCGACGGGTACCCGGCACGTGGTGCCAGGTCCAGCCGTGTGGAGTGGCGACCGAAGGAATCGTGTCCCACAGCGCATGACCGTCGGCGTGCAGCGCCGCATTCGCCGATACGTAGTCGGTGAGCCGCAGCTCGTCCACGCCGAAGCCCTCCGGGGGCTCCGCGATCTCCGCGGCGGCACGCGCGTACGGCGAGAAGACCGGATGGCCGTTGTCGTCCACTCGCACACCCCTGGGGTGGCGGGAGGCCCGGACCGGGTCCGGAAAGTTCACGATTTGCCCGGCGTAGGCCGCATTCGGTGGCGCGGTTTGTCCCCCGGCCCGGGGGCCGGGAGGTGCCCCCAGCCCTTGCCGACCTGTCGTCATGGCGGTATGCCCCCTGCTGCGTTCCGGCTGGTTCAGGACAGCCTATGCGGTGGTGCAATAGGGAGGACCGCCGCTCCGTTTCCATCACGAAGGGTCACGTTCGGGTGACCGAACGGCGAAGGGCGACACGTTTCAGTGCCCCAGCTTCCACACCCCCCTTCCCATTTGGCAGGCTGTCCCGCAACTCGGGGGAGTGCAGGGAGGGAACGAGCGCACCATGCACACAGCGCAACCAAGTACTTCAGGTGATCCGCGCCTCAGTTGGAGCAGTACGGACACCGGTCACCCGCCCGCACTGGGTCACCGACGCGACGGGATTCTGCCCGCCGTGGCGGCGGCACTCTCCGTACGCGGCGAGACCCTCACCTGCACCGCGGGCAAGGCCGATCAGCCACCCGTACTCCACGCGCTCGTACAGGATTTCCTCGACACCCTCACCAGCGGCCAGCGCGAACGCTTCACCGGCCGCTGCCCCGAGGCGATCCTGCTCTCGCGCCATCTCTCCGCCGCCGAGGCTCAACGCTCGAAACGGGCCCAGCGCAAGCCGCTGACCCACAGTGAGGCGAAGCGGACACTCAAACAGGCGAAACTGACGGCACGTCGTATCCGCGAGGACGGCGATCCGCTGCACGGCAGTTACGCACCGCCCTGCCGTTCCTGTACGGCGATGCTCGACCATTTCGGCGTACGTCCCGTCGACCCGACCGCGACCGAGAACGGCTGACCCCGCACCAATGCCCGACCACCTCAGCACCACCCGGTTCCCGGTCGCCGTCGACGCCGCCCTGCGCGACGCGGGCTGGCAGCCCGGCCGTTGGGACATCAAGCAGGCCGAGCACTGGGCCGACACCCTGCGCTCGTACGCCTCGCCCGCGGGCCACCGGCATGCGGTCTTCCCGGCGGCCGTCGAGGCCTGGGCGGAGTTCGGCGGACTGCGCGTGACGGCGCCAGGTCCTGGGCGGCAGACGGCGCCCACACCGATGCACTTCGACCCGCTCGCCGGGCTCCACCTCGCACGCACACTCGCGGACCTCGGGCGCGCGCTCGACACGGAGATCTCGCCGCTCGGGGAGGAGGGCGACAGCCAGGCCGTACTGGCCATCGATGCCGAAGGCCGGGTCTACAGCCTCGATCACACCGGCGACTGGTACCTCGGTCCTGACATCGACCAGGCGCTGGCCACCATGGTCACGGGCATCCAGCCTGCCCGGCTGACCCTGGGCTGAGCGACTGCGGCGAACGGCCACCGAGGGCGCCGCCGCGAGACCCGCCGACCGGACCGAGCCGGAGCCGGAGCCGTATCCGGACCTGGTCCCGGACCTGGCCCTGAACCGGAACCCGAGCCCTCCCGGCCCCCGCCCCCTCAGACCTGCCCGGCGTGCCCGTCCCGGTCCGGCAGGACCACCTCAGACCCGCTCGGCGTGCCCGTCCCGGTCCGGCAGCACCGCCGACACCCGGAAGCCGCCCGCGTCCGTCGGCCCGGACACAAACACCCCGCCGAGCGCCAGCACCCGCTCCCGCATCCCCACCAGGCCGTTGCCGCCGCTCGGCAACCCGGCGGCGGCGGAAGTACCGCTCGCGTCCGGTGCGCCGTTCTCCACCTGCATCGCGACCTCGGCCCCGCGATGCGCGAGCCGCACCATCACCTTCGCGCCGGCCGCGTGCTTGTGGACGTTCGTCAGGGCCTCCTGGACCACCCGGTACGCGGTCTGCTCGACCTCCGGCGCGTACTCCCGCGCCTCGCCCTGCACCGCGAGCTCCACGACCATCCCCGCCTGCCGGGACTGCCCGACCAGACCCTCGAGGTCCGCGAGAGACGGCCCGTCGTCGGCCGCTGCGGCGGCAGCCGCGGCAGCCGCGGCGGCGACCGCAGCCAGCGGCACCGGAGTCACCACCCGCTGTTCGTTGTCCCCGGCCCGCAGCACCCCGAGCATCTCCCGTAGCTCGGTGAGCGCCTGCCGCCCCATGTCCCCCACCAGCGCGGCGTTCTTCACGGCCTTCTGCGGATCCTTCAGCGCGACCGCCTGCAGGGCCGCCGCATGCACCACCATCAGGCTCACCCGGTGTGCCACGACGTCGTGCATCTCCCGCGCGATCCGGGTCCGCTCCTCGGTACGCGCCCACTGCGCCCGCTGCTCGGCCCGGTCGGCCAGCAGCGACAGCTCCTGCTCCAGGCTGACCGCGCGCTCCCGAAGGCTCTCCATCAGCCGCCGCCTGGCCCCTATGTAGAGGCCGAACAGCACCGGCGGCGCGGTCAGTCCGAGCGCCATGAAGCCGGCCACCGTCGGTACGTACCAGGCTCCGGGCTCCGGATCGAAGTCCGCGGACGACACGTCCTGCCGTACGCGTACGAACGTCACGATCAGGGTCGCTGCCAGCGACATCCCGGCGAGCGTTGAGGTGATCCGGCGCGGCACTTCGGAGGCGGCGAGCGAATAGAGCCCGACCACGCCCATCAGATAGCCCATCTCGGCGGGCGTGGTCGCGATCGACACCAGCACCACGGCGATCGGCCAGCGCCGCCGCAACACCAGCACGGACCCGACGATCAGCCCGAACAGCACTCCGACGGATACGGGAATCGCGGCCTTGTCGGCGAACCCCACACCCTCCAGAGCGCACTCGAAGGCCGAGACGAGTCCCAGCCCCACATCCAAGGCGGCACTGCGCCGCCGTCCCCACCACAGCCAGCTACGGGTGGTCGCGCCCGTGCCGTCCTGGTGTGCCCCCGTTACGGTCATGTCTTCCAGCCTACGGGCGGGCGCGAGTCATTTTCCTGGGAGTACGACAGCAGGGAAGGCGTTCGAACACGCACGAAACAGGCGTTGATCTCACGATCCAGTGAATCGAGCGGACTTTCGACCCAGCCGTCCGCATTCCGGACGACGCTCAAGAGCGCCGATCTCTACCGTCGCACGGAAGGCGCTTGGTACGGCATAGTGTTGGGTGCTGATTCGGCGGCCTGACCCAATGTCCGGCTTAGCCGCATTTAATCCCCCGTGGTGTAATCGGCAGCACTGAGGCTTTTGGTGCCTTATGTCCGGGTTCGAGTCCTGGCGGGGGAGCATCTCACTTCGGGTCCTGACCTCCACGGTCAGGACCCGCACTTATTTCGCCCCCGAAACCCCCCGGTATCCTTCGGATGTCCACCACCCGAAGCCGAAGGGCATTCACGTGAGCGCCAACCGCCCGGCAGCCGTCGTCGTCCTCGCAGCGGGTGAGGGCACCCGCATGAAGTCGAAGACCCCCAAGGTTCTGCACGAAATCTGCGGGCGCTCGCTCGTCGGACATGTCGTCTCCGCTGCCCGCGAGCTGGATCCCGAGCATCTCGTCGTCGTTGTCGGCCATGCGAGTGAGCAGGTCAAGGGCCATCTGACCGAGCAGTACGCCGGCACCCGCACCGCCTATCAGGCCGAGCAGAACGGCACCGGGCACGCCGTCCGGATGGCGCTCGAGGAGCTCGGCCAGACCCCCGAGGGCACCGTCGTCGTCGTATGCGGCGACACTCCCCTGCTCTCCGGCGAGACCCTGACCGCACTCGCCGCCACGCACGCCGCCGACGGCAATGCCGTCACCGTGCTCACGGCCGAGGTCCCGGACTCGACCGGCTACGGCCGCATCGTGCGCGACAGCGTCACCGGCGCCGTCACCACGATCGTCGAACACAAGGACGCCACCGACGACCAGCGCGCGATCCGGGAGATCAACTCCGGCGTCTTCGCCTTCGACGGGCAGCTCCTCGCGGACGCGCTCGGCAAGGTGCGTACGGACAACAGCCAGGGCGAGGAGTACCTCACCGATGTGCTGGGGATACTGCGCGAGGCCGGTCACCGGGTCGGCGCGTCCGTCGCCGGCGACCACCGGGAGATCCTCGGCATCAACAACCGCGTACAGCTGGCCGAGGCGCGCAAGCTGCTCAATGAGCGGCTCCTCGAGCGGGCGATGATGGCCGGTGTCACGGTCGTCGACCCCGGGTCCGTGCTCGTGGATGTGACGGTGACGTTCGAGCGGGACGCGATCGTGCATCCCGGTACGCAGCTGCTGGGCGCCTCGCATCTCGCCGAGGGCGCCGAGGTCGGCCCCAACTCCCGGCTGAAGGACACGGTCGTCGGCGCGGGCGCCCGGGTGGACAACACCGTGGCCAACTCCGCGGTGGTCGGCGAGGGGGCGTCGGTCGGCCCGTACGCGTATCTCAGGCCCGGCACCAAGCTCGGCGTGAAGGCCAAGGCCGGTACGTACGTGGAGATGAAGAACGCCACGATCGGCGAGGGCACCAAGGTGCCGCACCTTTCCTACGTCGGTGACGCGACGATCGGCGAGTACACGAACATCGGCGCCGCGAGCGTCTTCGTGAACTACGACGGCGAGGCCAAGCACCACACCACGATCGGGTCGCACTGCAAGACCGGCTCGGACAACATGTTTGTGGCTCCCGTCACCATTGGGGACGGCGCGTACACCGCGGCGGGTTCGGTCATCACCAAGGATGTGCCTGCCGGTTCGCTCGCCGTCGCCCGCGGCCAGCAGCGGAATATCGAGGGTTGGGTGGCCCGGAAGCGGCCCGGCAGCGCATCCGCCCAGGCAGCTCAAGTGGCAACGGAAAGCGTCGCCGAGGAGAACTGACCGGAAACAGGTGCGTCCAACTCGGCGTACCGTGATACGTGCACGCAAATTCGGCTGGCTCGCGATCAGTACCCCGTCCGTAGCCAGAGAACACGTCTGAGGAGACAGTGCTGTGACCGGGATCAAGACGACCGGCGAGAAGAAGCTGATGCTCTTCTCCGGCCGCGCCCACCCCGAGCTGGCCGAGGAGGTCGCACACCAGCTGGGTGTCGGCCTGGTGCCGACGAAGGCTTTCGACTTCGCGAACGGCGAGATCTACGTCCGCTTCCAGGAGTCGGCCCGTGGTGCCGACTGCTTCCTGATACAGAGCCACACGGCTCCCATCAACAAGTGGATCATGGAACAGCT
Source organism: Streptomyces sp. NPDC002926 (assembly GCF_053591755.1). Taxonomy (NCBI): domain Bacteria; kingdom Bacillati; phylum Actinomycetota; class Actinomycetes; order Kitasatosporales; family Streptomycetaceae; genus Streptomyces; species Streptomyces sp. NPDC002926. Next base: position 106,930 of record NZ_JBSFUK010000010.1, on the reverse strand, counting down.
GATCATGATCGATGCTCTGAAGCGGGCCTCGGCCCGGAGCATCACCGTGATCATCCCGTCGTACGGCTACGCCCGGCAGGACAAGAAGCACCGCGGCCGTGAGCCGATCTCGGCCCGGCTGGTCGCCGATCTGCTGAAGACCGCGGGCGCTCACCGCATCCTCACGGTCGATCTGCACACCGATCAGATCCAGGGCTTCTTCGACGGCCCGGTGGACCATCTCTCCGCGCTGCCGGTGCTCGCCGACTACGTGGGCGCGAAGGTGGACCGCAACAAGCTCACCGTCGTCTCCCCCGACGCCGGCCGCGTGCGCGTCGCCGACCGCTGGTGCGACCGCCTCGACGCTCCGCTGGCGATCGTCCACAAGCGTCGCGACAAGGACGTCGCCAACCAGGTGACCGTGCACGAGGTCGTGGGTGAGGTCAAGGGCCGCGTATGCGTGCTCGTCGACGACATGATCGACACCGGTGGCACGATCTGCGCCGCGGCGGACGCGCTCTTCACACACGGCGCGGAGGACGTCATCGTCACGGCGACGCACGGCATCCTGTCCGGACCCGCGGCGGACCGTCTGAAGAACTCCAAGGTGAGCGAGTTCGTCTTCACGAACACGCTGCCCGACCCGGGCGACCTGGAACTCGACAAGATCACGGTGCTGTCGATCGCGCCGACGATCGCGCGCGCGGTGCGTGAGGTGTTCGAGGACGGTTCGGTGACGAGCCTCTTCGAGGAGCAGGGCTGAGTGCATGACGAGAACGGGCCGCTCCCGCTCGGGGGCGGCCCGTTCTTCATGCCTGCCCACGGTCTCGTGCCCGCCGCCTCGTACCCTCCGCCTCACGTCCGCGCCGCATCGGCCTTGATCGATTGGGCGACTCGGGTAGCTCCGAGTAGACTGTGCGGGTTGCTCGGCGAGGGAGGCCGTACCCATGGGTACGGCGGTCCGTTATCGACGCGCTCTTCGTAGCAGGCCTGTCGTGGCCGGGTGACCACCACCAGATCTGTCTGCAATACGAGGAGTGCACATGTCCGAGGTGAAGCTCGCCGCCGAGCCCCGTTCCGAGTTCGGCAAGGGTGCTGCCCGTCGCATCCGCCGCGACCGCAAGGTTCCCGGCGTTCTCTACGGCCACGGTTCCGACCCGATCCACATCACGCTGCCGGGCCACGAGCTGCAGCTCGCCCTGCGCACCTCGAACGTTCTGCTCTCCCTGGACATCGAGGGCAAGAACGAGCTCGCCATCCCGAAGTCGGTGCAGCGCGACCCGCTGAAGGGCTCCATCGAGCACGTCGACCTGCTCCTCGTGACGCGCGGCGAGAAGGTCAACGTCGAGATCCCCGTCCACACCGAGGGCGAGCTGGCCCCGGGTGGCTTCCTGCTCGAGCACGTGCTGAACGCCCTGCCGGTCGAGGCCGAGGCCACGCACATCCCCGAGTCCGTCACGGTCTCCGTCGCGGGCCTCGCGGCCGGTGACTCGATCCTCGCCAAGGACATCCCGCTGCCCTCCGGCACGACGCTGGCCGTCGAGGATGACACCGTCGTCCTGCAGATCCTGGCTTCGCAGGCCGAGGAGCCGAGCGCCGAGGCCGAGGGCGAGGGCGAAGAGGCCTCCGAGGTCTGAGCCGTACCTTCTGTTCGGCTTGGCTGAACGGGGTGGCGGGCTGCGGCCCGCCACCCCGTTTTCCTGTATCTGTTTCTGTACCCGTACCTGTTCGTATGCCGTATGCGAGGAGACGCAGCGCAGATGTCCGACGCGAACGCCCCCTGGCTCATCGTGGGGCTCGGCAACCCCGGGCCCGACTACGCCGCGAACCGGCACAACGTCGGGTTCATGGTCGCCGACCTTCTCGCCGAGCGCATGGGCGGCAAGTTCAAGCGTGCGCAGAAGGCGCAGGCGCAGCTCGTCGAGGGCCGGATTGGCGCGCCGGGTCCAAGTGGGCGCCGGGTCGTGCTGGCCAAGCCCATGTCGTACATGAATCTCTCCGGTGGCCCGGTCACCTCGCTGCGCGACTTCTACAAGGTGCCGACCGCCAATATCGTCGCGATCCACGACGAGCTGGACATCGACTACGGCACGCTGCGGCTGAAGCTGGGTGGCGGTGACAACGGGCACAACGGTCTGAAGTCGATGACCAAGTCGATGGGCGCGGACTATCACCGGGTGCGGTTCGGGATCGGCCGTCCGCCGGGCCGGATGCAGGTGGCGGATTTTGTACTCAAGGACTTCTCGTCCACGGAGCGCAAGGAGCTCGGGTATCTCGTGGACCGCACGGCGGATGCGGTGGAGTGCCTGGTGACCGAGGGCCTGGAGCGGGCTCAAAGTACGTACAACTCCTGATAAAACCAGGCCACAAGTTGACCCGGCGCGCTTGCATGGCCAAGGATCGCCGCCCATGCACCTCACTTCCAGGGGACACTCCCGAAGCGCCGGGGCTCGCATGCTCCTTTACGGCCGGCGGGCCGCCATGTCCTGTGTCGCCGCGCTGCTGCTTGCCGCCGGCGTCTGGTCGTCCTGGGGCACGGCCCAGCACGTACTGCTGGCCAAGGGCCGTGAACACGGCACCCTGAAGATCGCCAGCTGCGGGGAGGAGACCTGCACGGGCCCGTACGAGCCCGACGACACGGCCGCTCCCCGCTCCCATGTGACCATCGACAAGTCGGTCGCCGTGCGCAAGGGCGCGAAGCTCGCGGTCGTGGTGAAGCCCGGCACGAACGAGGCGGTACGGACGGGTACGGCGGGCGCCCTGTACGCCTGGCTGCCGCTCGGCGGCTCGCTGGTCCTGGCCGGCCTGGTGATCGGCGGCGGACTCCGGCTGACGCGCCTGGCCTGGGTCACGGCGGCGGCGGGCGGCGCGCTGCTGGTGGGCGCGTTCTTCACCCTCTGAAGGCCCCGACGCCGTACCGGAACGTCACATTCACCTGATCGTTATCCGGGACTATTGGGACAAGTGGCAGCGCTTGGGACGGATGCGTCACGAGGTATCTTGACCGGCTCGCGTGTTCACAGGACGCTGAGCCGCCCCCCACGGCATCCGTCCTCTCTCACGTTGGACTGCCCATGCGCACTCTCACGTCCTCCGGCGCACTGGTGGCGGCAGCGGCGCTCTCGCTGCTGACTGCTCCTTCCGCGCTGGCCACCCCTCCCGGCGACAACGGCACCGTGAAAATCCACGATGCCAAGACCGGTGACGAACTCCGCAAGAACGAGCCGCACGTCTGCTCCTTCTATCTCGACGCCTTCGGGTTCGACGCCGGTCAGCAGGTCGACTGGCACATCGAGGCCTGGGCCCCGACCGCCGACGTCAAGGGCACGACGGTCCAGTCCGGTTCACTGACACTCGACGGCGACGGCCACGGCAGGTCCACGGATCTGGGCCTGCCCGACGGCCACTACAAGCTGTTCTGGAACTTCGACGGCGAGCACGGCCGGGCCAAGCACAAGGTCTTCTGGACCGACTGCGCAGGCAAGGACTCGAAGCCGGACGACAAGCCGGGCGCCACGGCGAGCGACAAGCCGGGCGAGCAGCCGGGCGAGCAGCCGTCCACGCCGGCCGCGACCGCAGCAGGCGGCTCGAAGCCGAGCACGGCCCCGAGCGCCGACGGCACCTCCGGCGACCTCGCCGCGACCGGCAACGGCGCGCCCGTCGGCATGCTCGCGGCGCTCGCGGCCGCGCTGGTCGCGGGCGGCGGCTATCTGCTGGCCCGTCGCCGCTCTGCCCAGCGGCACTGAGAAAGCCCTGAGAAGCACGGAGAAAGGTGTCCCCGCCGGAACTCCGGCGGGGACACCGCGCGCCCCGGACCGGCGCCTTGTCCGGCAGCCGGTGCGGGGCGCAACCCCCAGGCGTGACGGCTGCCCCGCGCCGGATGGCGCGGGGCAGCCGTCACACGTCGGACCTCGGGCGTCAGCCCGTATTGCGCAGGCCCGCCGCCACACCGTTCACCGTCAGGAGCAGCGCCCTGGCCAGCAGCGGGTCCGGCTCCTCGCCGCGCTCCGCCGACGCGCGCTGGCGGGCCAGCAGCGAGACCTGGAGGTAGGAGATCGGGTCCAGGTAAGCGTCCCGGATGCCGAACGTCTGCTGCAGCGCGGGGTTGGAGTCGAGCAGCCGCTCGCCGCCCGTGATCCGCAGGACCTCCCGTACCGTCAGCGCGTGCTCCGCCTCGATCGTGGCGAAGACATGCTTCAGATGCTCGGGCACGAGCGTGTCGACGTAGTGGCGGGCGATCCGCAGATCGGTCTTCGCCAGTGTCATCTCGACATTGGCGAGGAAGTTGCGGAAGAAGTGCCACTGCTCGTGCATCTCGTCCAGGACCGTGTCCAGGCCCGCCTCGCGCAGTGCCTTCAGCCCCGACCCGACGCCGAACCAGCCCGGCACGATCTGCCGCGACTGCGTCCAGCCGAAGACCCACGGGATGGCGCGGAGGCCGTCGAGACCCGCGCCCGAGTCCGGCCGGCGGGACGGGCGCGAGCCCAGGTGGAGGTCGGCCAGCTGGTCCACCGGGGTGGCCGCGAAGAAGTACGCGGGCAGGTCCGGGTCCTCGACCAGACGCCGGTACGCCGCGTGCGCGGCATCCGACACCGTGTCCATCGCCGCGTCCCAGTGCGCCAGCGCCTCGTCGGACTGGCGCGGCGCCGTGTGCAGCGCCGAGGCCTGCAGCGTGGCCGCGACCGTCAGCTCCAGGTTCTCCCTGGCCAGCGACGGGATCAGATACTTGTCGGAGATGACCTCGCCCTGCTCGGTCACCTTGATCTCGCCCTCGAGCGTGCCCCACGGCTGGGCGAGGATCGCGTCGTGGGACGGGCCGCCGCCGCGGCCGACGGTGCCGCCGCGGCCGTGGAAGAGCCGCAGCCGTACGCCGTACCGGTGCGCCACATCGCGCAGCCGACGCTGCGCCCGGTGGATCTCCCACTGCGACGTCGTGATGCCGCCGAACTTGGAGGAGTCGGAGTACCCGAGCATGACCTCCTGGACGTCGCCCCTGAGCGAGACGAGCCGGCGGTAGGAGGGGTCGGCGAGCATGGCGTCGAGGATGACGTCCGCGGCCTTCAGCTCGTCCGTCGTCTCGAGCAGCGGCACGATGCCGATCTTGGCCCAGCCCGCGTGCAGATCGATCAGACCGGCCTCGCGCGCCAGCACCGCCGCCGCGAAGACGTCGTCAGCGCCCTGGCACATCGAGATGATGTACGACTCGATGACCTCCGGCCCGAAGCGCTCGAAGGCTTCCCTGACGGTGTGGAAGACCCCCAGGGTCTTCTCGCCTGCGGCATCCAGCGGCGCGGGCGTCGGGGCCAGCGGCCGCCGCGAGCGCAGTTCCTTCGCCAGCAGCTTCTGCCGGTAGTCGCGCGGCATGTCGGCGTACCGCCAGGACTCCTCGCCGAGCCGGTCGAAGAGCTGCCCGAGCGTGTGGTGGTGTGCGTCGGCGTGCTCGCGTACGTCCATCGTCGCGAGCTGCAGCCCGAAGGCCGCGAGGGTGCGGATCGTACGGTCCAGCCCGCCGTCGGCGAAGAGGCCGCCGCGGTGTGCGCGCAGCGACGTCTGGATCAGGGTGAGGTCGTGCAGCAGCTCGGCGGTGCCGAGGTAGTCGCGGCCCGCCTCGTGGGGCGTGCCCTTGGCGAGCCGCTCGCGGGTGTTGACGAGCTTCTGCCGGATACAGGTGGCCTTGAGGCGGTACGGCTCCTCGGCGTTGAGCCGCTTGTAGCGGGGGCTGATCTCGGGCAGCCGCTCCAGATCCGTCTGCAGCGACGTCAGCAGCTCCTCCGTCGCGCCCGCGTAGCGGATGGAGTTGGAGAGCAGCCCGCGCAGATGGTCGATGACCACGATCGCGTCCGTGATGCCGTGCTCGTGCTGGAGGATCAGCACCTCCCAGGTCACCGCGGGGGTGACATTGGGGTTGCCGTCGCGGTCGCCGCCGATCCAGGTGCCGAAGGTCAACGGCCTGGTGCCCGCGGGCAGTTCGACGCCGACCCGCTCCAGCTCGGCGGCCAGGTCCTCCAGGACGTCGCCGACGGCGCCCGAGTGCAGCTCGTCGAGGTAGTAGATGGCGTTGCGCGCCTCGTCGGCCGGCTCGGGCCGCACCACACGCAACTCGTCGGTCTGCCAGATGAGGTCGATGTTCTCGGCCAGCCGCAGATCGTGCCGGCGCCGGTCGGCGGCGATGACCGGGGTCTCGAGCAGCTCGGCGATACGGCGCAGCTTGTTCAGTACGGAACGCCGCGCCGCCTCGGTCGGGTGCGCGGTGAACACGGGCCGGACGTTCAGATTCCTGACGGTCTCGCGCAGGTGTTCGGGGTCGGCGTCCTTGAGCATGTCCGCGGTACGGGACAGCAGCCCGCCCTCGGCGGCGCGCCGCTCGCGCATCTCATGGCCGCGGTGCACCTGCTCGGTGACATTGGCCAGATGGAAGTAGATGGAGAAGGCGCGCACCAGCTTGGCCGCGGTCTCGAGGTCGGTGTCGCCGAGCAGCTCGGCTGCGGCCTCACCGTCGCTGCGCGTCAGGGCGCGGACCCGCTCGACGAGCTCGAGGAGCTCGGGGCCCTCCTGCCGGACGAGAGTCTCGCCCAGCAGATCGCCCAGTCGGCGGATGTCGGCACGCAGCTCGGCGCTGGCGGTGGGGGTCTGGTCGGCACTGCTCACAGGTGCGGCTCCTTGCAGTGTTTGAGCACGTCTGGAGGGGTCTGGAGGCTGCGGACCGCGCTGTCCGACGACACCCAGGATAGGTGTCCATTTCCCTGACGTTATCCACAGGTCTCTTGCCGACGGGCCGCACCCTGCCATACTTACGATGGCGTAGGTTACGCACCCGTAGCCTCACTCTTCCGCCCCCACCTCTCACCCCACAGGGGACCCCCATGGCCACAAGCCCGGATCTGCTGGACGACGCCCCCAAGCCGTCGGCAGCCGACGACCTCCCCTTCGCCACGCTGGGCGGGGACAAAAAGCGGTCGCTCGAGCAGATCGCCCTGCTGCTGTTCATCACGGTGCCCTTTGTCGCGCTGCTCGCCGCTGTGCCACTGGCCTGGGGCTGGGGTGTGAGCTGGCTCGATATCGGCCTGCTGGTGGCGATGTACTACATCGGCTGCCACGGCATCACGATCGGCTTCCACCGTTATTTCACCCACGGCTCCTTCAAGGCGAAGCGTCCTCTCCGGATCGCTCTCGCGGTCATGGGTTCGCTGGCGGTCGAGGGCCCGCTGGTCCGCTGGGTGGCGGACCACCGCAAGCACCACAAGTTCTCCGACGCCGAGGGCGACCCGCACTCGCCGTGGCGCTTCGGAGAGACCGTGCCGGCGCTGATGAAGGGCCTGTGGTGGGCGCACATCGCCTGGATGTTCGACGAGGAGCGCACGCCCCAGCACAAGTACGCGCCGGATCTGATCAAGGACCCCGCGCTCCGTCGCATCTCGCGCGACTTCCTCTACTGGACGATCCTCTCCCTCGCGATCCCGCCCCTGGTCGGCGGCCTGGTCACGATGTCCTGGTGGGGTGCGTTCACGGCCTTCTTCTGGGGTTCCCTGGTCCGTGTCTGCCTGCTCCACCACGTCACCTGGTCGATCAACTCCATCTGCCACGCGGTCGGCAAGCGCCCCTTCAAGTCCCGCGACCGCTCGGGCAACGTGTGGTGGCTGGCGGTGCTGTCCTGCGGAGAGTCCTGGCACAACCTGCACCACGCCGAGCCGACGAGCGCGCGCCACGGCGTGCTGCGCGGCCAGATCGACTCCAGCGCCCGGCTGATCCGCTGGTTCGAGCAGCTGGGCTGGGCGTACGACGTGCGCTGGCCGGATGCGTCACGTATCGACGCCCGACGCCAGAACGACTCCGCCGAGGCGGCATGATTGACCACGTGGCGATCGACGGCGGTACCAGCAGTACGGACAAGAACCGGCCCTCGGGGAGTCGGCGCGCCCGCCGCGTCCGCATGACGGGGGCGGAACGCCGGGAACAGCTGTTGGACATCGGCCGTACCCTCTTCGCCGAGAAGGGCTTCGAGGGCACCTCGGTCGAGGAGATCGCCGCGAAGGCCGGCGTCTCCAAGCCGGTGGTGTACGAGCACTTCGGCGGCAAGGAGGGTCTGTACGCCGTCGTGGTGGACCGCGAGATGCGCCAGCTGCTGGACATGGTGACGAGCGCGCTGACCGCGGGGCACCCGCGCGAGCTGCTGGAACAGGCCGCCTTCGCGCTGCTCGACTACATCGAGACGTACACGGACGGTTTCCGCATCCTGGTGCGCGATTCCCCGGTCGCTCAGTCGACCGGTACGTTCGCGTCGCTGATCAGCGATATCGCGACCCAGGTCGAGGACATTCTGGGTCTGGAATTCAAGGCCCGCGGGTTCGATCCGAAGCTCGCGCCTCTCTATGCGCAGGCGCTTGTCGGCATGGTCGCGCTGACGGGCCAGTGGTGGGTGGACGCCCGCCGGCCGAAGAAGGCGGAGGTCGCGGCGCATCTGGTGAATCTGGCCTGGCACGGTCTGGGCAGCCTCGAGGCGAAGCCGCGGTTGATAGGGCACCGCAAGAACTGAGCCGCGCCGAAACTGAGCCGCGCCGAAACTGAGCCGCGCCGTGCTCAGCAGCGCCGACCTCAGCCGCGCCGAGACTCAGCCGCGCCTGCTCCGGCTCGGCCCCGGAGCAGGGGCACAGGCGGCGTCAGCCGCCGCGACGCCCGAGGGCGCGCAGGCCGAGGGCGCGCTGCCCGGGGGCCGTCTCGCGGCACAGGGCCACCGCCGCGACCACCGCGACACACAGCACCAGGGCCCAGACGCGGCGCGACGGATCCCAGCCCGCCGACAGCGGCTGGGCGAACGGATCCAGGGCCTCCGGCAGGGGCAGCAGCACCGAGACGATCACGCACATCACCACGCCCGGCGCCGCCAGCGCACCGCCGCCGGTGCCCGCGCCGGTGCCGTTGCCCGCGCTGAGCCTGAACCCGAGGGCGGCGAGCGCGATCACCATCGCCAGCAGTGCCGCCGCCTCCAGGGTGAGGCCGGGCTGCGGGAGCAGCGGCCGCTCGTCCGGATTGACCGCCATGGCACCCAGGAGCAGCACCGCCGCCCAGCCTGCGGCCGCCCCGAGCAGCGCGACGAAGATCCGCAGCCCGTGCACCACCCAGCGCGGAGTCGGCACCACTTCCGTCGTACGGGCGGCCGGGTCGTCCAGCAGGAATGCCGCGCCCACCGCGATCAGCACGGCCGCGGAACGGATCAGCAGGACGACGTCGATGAGCCGCATACCGCCGGAGACCAGGGCCGGGACGCCCAGCAGCAGCACCGCGGCCGTCACGGCGATCAGCAGCGGCAGCGTGCGGGCGGAGCGCAGGGCGTACGGCAGGAGCAGCGGCCACAGCCTTCGGGTGCTCATGCGCAGGCCCGCTCGCCGGCCGGAACCTGTGCGGGCGCGCGTACTCCGAGGAGCTCGGCGGCACGGTCGGTGGTGGTCCCGGCCGCGGTCAGTTCGCGCCACGACGCCTTCACCCGCTCACCGAGCCGGTCGGACGGCTCGTCCAGCAGCTTCAGCGCGAACTCCCGTTCCCTGGCGTCGAAGTCGAGTCCGCTGGCCGATTCGAGGACCAGCAGGCTCAGTCCTCCTGTCGTGCGGCCGACAAGATCCTTGAGGGCGGCCCCGGAATCGCCGGTGGCCTGCCCGGCGAGCCACAGGGTCAGTACGGCGCGGGCTCCGCAGACCGTGGTCCCGCGCTCTTCCCGCGGCAGCCTGCCCGTCACCACGCGGTAGGCGAACAGCGCCGAGAACTCGGCCACCGCGTCGCTCTCCGCGTCCTGTCCCGCATTGCCCGCGCTCCACCAGGTGCCGACGGGAACGGCGCCCGGCGTCCCTTCCCTGCGGTCGTCGGTGTCCCAGGCGGCGTACGGCAGCGGCCTGTTGGCATGCGCCTCGATGCCGTCCCGGAAGATCCGCTGACGTACGGCGTAGCGGGCGTCGGCCACGGCGTCCGGTGTACGGGCGAGAACGCCGCGCACCACGCCGTCCCACTCGGTCACCCGCCCCTTGAACTCGGGGAAGGCGCAGTAGGTGACGCTCCCCCTGGTCGCGCACTGCTGGCGGGCGGCCGGGTGCTCGGTGATGTCGGCCCTGGCCCGTACGACGCTGTCCGGCAGCGGCCGCATCTGCAGCGCGCCCGCGACCACGGCCACGACCGCGGCGACGGCGGCCACAGCCCAGAGCGGCCGGGTGCCGCGGCGCGGCGGCTGTGGCGCCGCGCCGGGCCGGCCCCGCAGCAGGGCGCACGCGGCGAGCAGCGCGGTCAGGCCGGTCAGCCACAGCAGATGCAGCCCGGCCGGCCTGCCGACCAGCGCCGACGGCAGCGGCTGGGCGAACTCGTCCTCGATGGCGACGACGGCAAGCCAGCGCCAGCCCGCGGTGTTCTGGACAGCGGCGATGAAGGTGAACACCGCGAGCAGGGCCAGTGCGAGCGAGGCCGCGGCGGGAGTCGGGAACAGGCGCGCGAGCAGCACCCCGAGGACCCCGGCGAGGAGCACCACGGCGGGGCCGGTCGCCACCTCGAGCCACTGGACGGTACCGACGGCTCCCGGCTTGGCGGCGAGGTGGCTGATCCTGGCGAGGCTGAGGCCCGCGCAGAGCAGGGCGGCGGGGAGCACCGCCAGCAGATGGGCGAGGCTGCGGCCGCGGGCGCCGACGACCAGCACCTCGTACACGGGCTCCACGCCGTGGCGGACAGCCCGCAGCACACCGAAGTCGGCGGCGAGCAGCGTGCCGGCGGCGAGCAGCAGAGTAGGCAGCTGGATGTAGCGGGAGCTGTCCTGCAGGACCGGGTAGCGGTTCGCCGCGTCCCCGGTCGCCAGGGCGTAGCCCCACAGCGCGAGATAGCCGGCCAGGGCGCCGAGCATCGCCGGGTGGCGCAGCAGGCGCAGCGCTTCCACGCGGGCCAGCGCGAGGACCGCGCCGCGCGGCCCGGTCCGCCCGGCCGGGACCGCGGCCGAGTCCGCGTGGCCACGGCGGGCATCGCCGACGACGGTCATGCCGCGTGCTCCTTCTGGGCGGTGGCGTCGAGGAGCAGCAGGTAGCCGTCCTCCAGCGTGGGTTCGAGGAGGGGAGCGCCGGAGGGGGCGGTGCCGATGTTCCGCACGGTTCCGACTCCGGTGCGCCATCCGGCGAGGGCCCGCGGGTCCCGTTCGGCGCTGCTCCATACGCGGCCCGCGGCTACGGCCGCGAGCGCCGGCGGCTCGCCGTCGAACTTCACGGTTCCGTGGTCCAGTACCACGACGCGGCGGCAGAGCGCGGCGACGTCCTCGGTCTGGTGGGTGGACAGCAGTACGGTGCGGCCGTCGCCGAGGTCGGCGATCAGTTCCCGGAACCGCAGCCGCTGTTCGGGGTCGAGACCGACGGTCGGCTCGTCCAGGATGAGGAATTCGGGGTCGCCGACGAGGGCGGCGGCCAGCGCTACCCGCTGGCGCATACCGCCGGAGAGCTGCTTGATCTTCTTGCCGCGCCGGCCCGGCAGCCCGACCGCGTCGAGCACGCGCAGGACTTCGCGGTGCCTGGCGGCGCGGTCGGTCAGCTCCTTGAGGATGGCGACGTAGTCGACGAACTCGAAGGCGGTGAAGGCCGGGTGGAAGCCGGGGTCCTGCGGCAGATAGCCGAGGCGGCGCCGGATCCCGAGCCGCCCCTCGGGCGTCCGCGGGTCCATGCCGAGCACCGAGATGTCGCCGCCGTCGGGCAGCGCCGCGGTGGCGAGCGTCCGCAGCAGGGTCGTCTTGCCGGCGCCGTTCGGGCCCAGGAGCCCGGTCACGCCGGGCCCCAGGGTGAAGGACACCCCGGCCAGTGCCCTGAAGCTCCGGTAGTTCACTTCGAGTTCGCGGACGGTGACCGCGGCTGGGGTCATCGGGATGTCCTTCCGGTTCACGCGCGTGCGTGCTGGGTGTCCCGGTCGTACCGGGTGCGGGTCAGGGTGATGGAGACGGTGGCGGCGGCGAGCACTCCGGCCGCGGACAGCTGTCCGGTGGCACTGAGCAGCGCGTCCTGTACGGGCCCGAAAGCCGCCAGCAGGCAGAGCGTCCAGGCCCCGCCGACGACGCCGGCCGCCGCGGTGGGGTCGATGCGCGCCGACAGCGCCAGCGTGATCGAGGTCAGCGCGAGGGAGGGCAGCAGCCAGCCGAGCGTCTCCAGGGCGGGCCCGGGCAGCGCCACCGCCGCGGCCGCGGTGGGGACCATGGCCGTGATGACCACGGCGACCGTGCGCAGCATCAGCAGCCGCAGTCCGTACACAGGGGTGACCAGGGTGATCTCGTACATCGGGTCGCTGCGGGGGCCGAAGGAGAGGGCGACTCCGATCACCGGCAGCGCGGGCGCCACCACGAAGAACGGCAGCGAGGCGGAGGCCGCGTGCCCCAGCCTGGCCACGACCAGGGCGAGCAGCAGCGTGACCACGGCTGCCGTGAGCCAGGAGCGGCGCAGTGCGGGTGTCGCGGTGATCAGCCGTGCCGTGTGGCCGGGTACCCGCAGCCGGTGCAGCGCACGCTCCGCGGGCCCCGGCCGGGGCACGTCCTTGGCGATGGACAGCCGTGCCCAGCCGGCCTCGGTGCGCGAGGTGTCGGCGTACGCGGCGAGCCGTGCCCGGCAGTGCGCGCACCGCGCCAGATGCCCTTCGGAGCCGGCGAGAGCGGGCGGGCCGAGCTCCCCGGCGGTGTAGTCGCGCAGCAGGGCGTCCGGGAGGTGTACGCCGCCGTGCGGCAGGGAACATCCTGTGCTCCCCCGGCTTCCGGTGTCCCACGGGGAAGTCATCGCCTGCTCCTCTCCTGCGCCCCTCATGTCCTCTTCCGATCCGCTCATGCCAGCTCCTTCCGGAGCCGCTGGCGTGCCCTCATCGCACGGGTCTTGACGGTGCCTGCCGGAATCCGCAGCACTTTCGCGGCCTCGGCGGTGGTGAGGCCGTCGACCACAGTGGCCACCAGCACCGCCTTGAGTTCCGCCGGCAACTTCTCCAGGGCGTGCGCGAGTTCGCCGTGCGGGATGCCGTGCAGCACCTCGTCCTCGGCGGAAGGCTGTTCCTGGTGCCGGAACCGGCCGAGTGCCCGGGTCAGCCGCTGCCGTGCGCCGTGCCCCCGCTGGATGTCGACGAGCCGACGGGATCCGATGCGCCACAGCCAGCCGGCCGCGTCCGCGCCCGGCTCCTCGCGGTAGCGCGCGGTGCCCCGCCACACGGCGAGGAAGGTCTCCTGTACGACCTCGTCGACAATGCCGGGATCAGGACAGCGGTACTGGAGCCGGGTGACCAACCACGGCTCGTAGCGCCGGTAGAGCAGCTCGAAGGCACGGCTGTCGCCGTCCTCCACTGCGCGCAGCAGTTCCCCGTCACTGGGTTGCTGCCCCTCCACGTACGCCACATCCCCTCATCGGACGGGCGGGGCGGATCGGTTCACGGAAGTCGGAGGTTATTTCCGGCCCCTGCCCCCCACCAGCATTCAGCCAACCACTGCTCTGTACAGGCCATTTACCCGCCGTTCCACAGGCCGCTTTTCGACCATTGGCCATAGAACTGCGCAAAGGCCATTCGGAACTCTTTCTTCCCCCCTCGCAACAGACGTACCTTCGCCATCGCTCGGGCCCGACCAACCCGAGAGCGGGTCCGACCAACCCGAAGAAGAGGGGAAATTCCGCATGCCCAAGAGCCTCAAGTCACTGGCGCGCCCTGCCGCCGTCCTCATGGCCACCGGAGCGATCGCCGGCGTGATGGGCGTGGCCCCGGCGGCCGCGGCGCCCGCCCAGGCCACCGCTGTCCCGTCGTGCATCACCATCAAGAACACGTCGAGCTGGGCCACCACGACGACGCGGGTGACCAACAACTGCAGCCGTGGGACGTACCGCTACTACTTCAAGTGGGACCGGCACACCGACGGCCCCTGTGAGACCTACGCGCCGGGCCACTGGCACTCCGAGACCGTGGCCATCACCGCGCGCTTCGCGGGCCTCGGCGGCTGCTGATCCGGCCGGCTGTCCAGCGATTGGTCCGGCTGCCTCCGTCCGGCGGCTGATGCAGTCGTTCTGAGCGGCTGACGTCGCACCGCACCAAGGCGAGGGGCCTTCCCTGAAGCCCTACTCCAGGGAAAACCCCTCGCCGTCCGTGGTGCGCGTCGGTCCGCGCATACCCGCCGCTACACCGGCTCCAGGAACTCCAGCCGGTTGCCCACCGGGTCCTCGGAGTAGAAACGACGGTGGCCGGGGAGGCCATCGTCCCAGACCACCTTCGCGCCGCGCTCCTCCAGCCGCGCCGCGTACGCCCCGATGCCGGTGACCCGCAGTCCGGGGTGTGCCTTCCTGGCCGCCCGGAAGTCCGCCTCGATGCCGAGATGGAGCTGGATGGGACCCTGCTGGAACCAGCAGCCGCCGCGGGCCGCCAGTACCGGAGGCTTGGGAATTTCCGTCATACCCAGGACATCGGCGTAGTAGGCACGCAGAGCGTCCTCCGAGCCGGGCGGCGCGGCCAGTTGGACGTGGTCGACGGCGGCGAGCATCAGTACCTCTTCCGTGCGACGGCGAAGATCCGGCGGAACGGGAACACCGTGCCGTGCGGACCCGGGGGGTAGGCCTTGCGGAGCAGGTCGCGGTACTGGCCCAGGAACTCGGCGGCGGCCGCGGTATCGTCGCCGAACTCGGTGAGGACCGGGCGCAGCGCCGTACCCTTCACCCAGTCCAGCACCGGATCCTCCCCGGCGAGGAGTTGGAGATACGTGGTCTCCCAGGCGTCCGTCTCGCAGCCGAGATCCACCAGACGGCCGAGGTAGTCGGCGGGATCCAGGACATGGACGAAGCGCCGCCCGCGGTCGCCGAGCCGGGCGCGCCACTGCGGGGTGTCGCAGAGCTCGCCGAGGAGGGCGTGGCTGGGGGAGGTGAAGTTGCCGGGGACCTGCAAGGCGAAGGTGCCGCCGGGAGCGAGGCCCTCGATCCAGACCGGGAAGCACTCGGGATGGTTCGGCACCCACTGCAGTGCCGCGTTGGAGACGATCAGGTCGTACGGTTCGTCGGGCGTCCAGTGCGCGGCATCGGCGGGCCGGAAGTCCATCCAGCCGCCGCCGGATGTGGTGCCCGCGTGCTCCTTCTCCGCGATCGCGAGCATCTCCGGAGAGAGGTCGAAACCGGTGATGTGGGCGGTGGGCCAGCGGTCGGCGATGAGCGCGGTGACATTGCCGGGGCCGCAGCCGATGTCGGCTATCCGGGCGGGCCGGTCGCCATTGGGCAGCCGGGGTATTCGGGCGAGAAGATCCACGAATGGGCGCGTTCTGTGCCCGGCGTAGCGCAGGTACTGATGCGGATCCCAGGTTGGTGCGGAATGCATGTTCGAGCCCCCTTGCAGGAACGGTGTGCCGAAGCGGAACGAGGTTGCGGCCCGACCATGCCCAAGCCTGCGCCCGAATATATCTTGATGTCAAGAGACTTCACGTCGACAGACCCTCTACACTGATCGACATGGAGGACGAGGTCGATCGACTGGTCGCAGCATGGCGCCGTGAGCGCCCCGACCTCGACGTGGAACCGCTCGAGGTACTCAGCCGCGTCTCCCGGCTCGCCCGCCATCTCGACCGGGCCCGCCGGCTCGCCTTCTCCGAGCACAATCTGGAGCCGTGGGAGTTCGACGTACTCACCTCGCTGCGGCGCGCGGGGGCTCCGTACCAGCTCTCGCCGGGACAACTGCTGACCCAGACCCTGGTCACCTCAGGCACCATGACCAACCGCATCGACCGGCTCGCCAAGAAGGACCTGGTCGAGCGGCTGCCCGACCCCAGCGACCGGCGCGGTGTGCTGGTGCGCCTCACACCCGAGGGGCGGGACCGCGCCGACCAGGCACTGGCCGGGCTGCTCGCACAGGAGCGCGCGATCCTGTCCGAACTGTCACGGGCCCAGCGGGCTGAACTGGCCGCGCTGCTACGCCAGTTGACCGCCCCGTTCGACAACGTCCCCGGCTAGGTCGACCGGACCGACGCCGGCGCGGCGCGCGAGAGCGACCGCGGCGAGCGTGGAGTGCACGCCCAGCTTCCCCAGAACGTTCTGCATATGCGTACGGACGGTGTGCGGGGACAGGAAGAGGCGCTCGGCCACTGCTTTGCGCCCCAGCCCCGCGACCATGCAGCGCAGTACCTCACGCTCGCGCGGCGTGAGCGACTCGACGAGCCGCTCACTGTCGGTGCGGTGCTTGCGGGCCGCGGTCAGCTCTCGCAGTACGCCGGTGAGCAGGGCCGGGGGCAAGTGGGTCTCGTCCCTCAGCACCCCCCGAATCACCGCGAGCAGCCGCTGCAGCGAGCAGTCCTTGGCGACCCAGCCGGAGGCTCCGGCCTGGAGTGCGAGCGCGGCGCGGCGCGGGTCGTCCTTCTCGGCGAGCACGACCGTACGGACGGCGGGCTGGCCGGAGCGAACACCGGCGACCAGGGATATGCCGTCGACGAGACCCTCCTCGCCGTTGTCGGACACGGCACGGGCGACGGCACGGCCGCCCGGCACCGCGAGGGCGCCGAGGTCGGCGTCGACCAGCATCACATCGAATCTGCGGCCGTCGGCGGCCGCCCGCTCCAGGCACCGCAGCGCGGCGGGGCCGCTGCCGGCCGCGGCGACATCGACATCCGGCTCGGCCGCGAGAGCGGCGGCGAGTGACTCGGCGAAGATGCGGTGGTCGTCCACCACCAGGACCCGGATACGAACCACAGACACCCCCAGTGTCGGAAGACGGACCGGCGCGGGTACGCCGCCCGGGAATTGGGGTAATCCAGCGGTCGCGCGGCCGCCGCCGCGCAGTGACTGCTACCCCGCCCCGGGCGTCGTACCCGACTGTCTCGCCCCCTGATCAGCACCGGCCCCCACCGGTACTGAGCATCAGCGTACGGATGGGTGGCCGGAGCGGAAGGTTATTTGCAGAACTGACTGGCCAGGGTGTTTAGGGTGTGCCACATGTTTCGTATTGAGACAGAAGTCGACAAAGATCGGCGGATGCTGCTCGGTGACCGGCTGGACAGCAGCAACACGCGACGGTCACCGGCGATGCGGGCGCTGCGGGGTACACCGCACGATGACGAAGTGCCGCTGGAGGTCTGGGCGCTGGAACCGGGCACGGCCGAGCCGGCGGGCGGGCTGACGGCACTCACCTGGGGACGCTGGCTCCAGGTGGATCTGCTCTGGGTCGCGGACGCCCACCGCGGCACGGGCCTCGGCACGCGGCTGCTGGAGGAGGCGGAACGGACGGCCAGGGAGGACCGGGGGTGCTTGTACGCACGCCTGGAGACCTGGGACTTCCAGGCGCCGGAGTTCTACCGAAAACGCGGGTACGCGGTGGTGGGCAGGGTGGAGGACTATCCCCCGGGGGCAACGGAGTTCATCCTCACCAAGCGGCTGGCGTAGCGGGCCGGCGGCTCACGACAGGCGCGTGGCGCCCCGGGAGGGCGTCGCCGTGAAGATTCTCGGTTCCGCGTGGCCCGCGGACGCGAACGCCTCCAGGACCGACTTGGTGACCGTCGGCGTCGTCGGCACATCCGTCAGGACGATCGCCGAGCCGCCGAAGCCGCCGCCCGTCATCCTCGCGCCCAGCGCGCCCGCCGCCAGCGCTGTGCCGACCACCAGGTCCAGTTCCGGGCAGGAGACCCGGAAGTCGTCCCGCAGCGAGGCATGCCCCTCCGTCAGCACCGGGCCCATGGCGCGCGCCTGGCCCGCCCGCAGGAGGCCGATCACCCGCTCGACCCGGTGGTCCTCGGTCACGACATGCCGCACCAGAGCGCGCACCCGCGGATCGTCCAGCCGGTCCAGCGCCCGGGCCAGATCCTCGTACGGAACGTCCCGCAGCGCGGCAACGCCGAGCGCCGCCGCCGCCGCCTCGCAGCCGGCGCGGCGTTTGCCGTACTCGCCGTCGCTGTGGGCGTGCTTGACGCGCGTGTCGACGACCAGGAGTTCCAGGCCCAGCGCCGCCGGATCGAAGGGGATCTGACGCTGGGACAGGTCCCGGGTGTCCAGGTGCAGCGCGTGTCCGGCCGTGCAGCACGCCGAGGCCGTCTGGTCCATGATCCCGGTGGGCGCGCCGACGTAGACGTTCTCGGCACGCCGGCACAGCCGGGCCATCCGCCGCCGCTCCAGGCCCAGTTCGTACAGATCGTTCAGCGCGAGAGCCGTGACGACCTCGAGCGCCGCGGAGGAGGAGAGGCCCGCGCCCGTGGGAACGGTGGACTCGTAGTGCAGATCCGCGCCGCCGGCCGTGTGGCCCGCCTCGCGCAGCGCCCAGACGACGCCCGCCGGGTAGTCGGTCCAGCCGCCCGGGCCCCGCCCCGGCGCGAGGTCGCCGACGCGCAGCTCGACCGGTCCGCCCCCGGCATCCGCCGAGTGCAGTCGCAGTACGCCGTCGTCGCGGCGAGCCGCAGTGAGGACTGTGGTGTGCGGCAGCGCGAAGGGCATCACGAAACCGTCGTTGTAGTCGGTGTGTTCACCGATCAGGTTCACCCGGCCGGGAGCCGCCCACACACCGTCCCTCATGACGCGTTCTCCCTCCCACGGGCGAAGGCCCAGGCGTCCGACACGATGCCCGCCAGGTCCGCGCGGCTCGGCTGCCAGCCCAGGCGTCTGTGCGCGGTGGCCGCCGAGGCGACGAGCACCGCCGGGTCGCCGCCGCGGCGCGGGGCCACGACCTCCGGGACCGGATGGCCGGTGACCCGGCGTACGGTTTCGATGACCTCTCGGACCGAGAAGCCGTTGCCGTTGCCGAGGTTGCAGATCAGGTGTTCGCCGGCGGTCGCCGCGTCCAGCGCGAGCAGATGCGCCTCGGCGAGGTCGGCGACATGGATGTAGTCGCGGACACAGGTGCCGTCCGGGGTCGGGTAGTCGTCGCCGAACACCGAGATGGATTCGCGTTTGCCGAGGGCGACCTGCAGCACCAGCGGGATGAGATGCGACTCGGGGTCGTGGCGTTCGCCGCACATGATGTTTCCCGACGGGCCGTACGCCCCCGCCACATTGAAGTACCGAAGGGACACGGCCGCGAGGCCGTGCGCCCCGGCCTCACCCGTGATCATGTGGTCGACGGCGAGCTTGGACGCGCCGTAGGGACTGGTGGGAGCCGTCGGGTCGGTCTCGGTGATCAGTGTGGAGACCGGCTCGCCGTACGTCGCCGCGGTGGACGAGAAGACCAGCTTGCGGACACCCGCGTACCGCATGGCGGCAAGCAGCGCCGTGGTCCCGCCGACGTTGTTCGTCCAGTACTTCTCGGGGTTGACCACCGACTCGCCTACCTGCGAGAAGGCCGCGAAGTGCAGCACCGCGTCGTACGAGGAATCCAGCCACTTGGCCGCGTCCTGGATCCGGCCCTCGATGAACTCGGCGTCCGCCGGAACCCCCTCCAGGAACCCGGTCGAGAGGTCGTCGAGCACGGTCACCCGGTGGCCGGCCTCCAGCAGATGCTGCGCCACCACGCTGCCGACGTATCCCGCACCGCCGGTGACCAGGTACTTCTTCTGCGGCATGCTGCTCACTCGCTCGCTACCTCTCGCAGTCTCTCAGCCGCGGTTTCCGGCGGCACATCATTGATGAACACGCTCATACCGGACTCGGAACCCGCGAGGAACTTGAGCTTGCCGGAAGCACGGCGGATGGTGAAAAGCTCGAGATGGAGCCCGAAGTCACTCCGGCCGGCATCCGCGAAGGGCGCCTGGTGCCAGGCCGCGATGTACGGCGTCGGCGGTTCGCCCGCACCGAAGATCCGGTCGAAGCGCCTCAACAGTTCCAGATAGATCTGTGGGAACTCTGTGCGCGCCGCGTCGTCCAGTGCCCGCAGGTCCGGCACGCGCCGCAGCGGGTACAGATGCACCTCGTACGGCCAGTGCGCCGCATACGGCACGAACGCGACCCAGTGCCGGCCCTCCAGCACCACCCGTACGCGCTGCTCACGCTCGCGCGCGACAAGGTCGTCGAAGAGATTGCGGCCGGTCTCCGCCCGGTGTCCGGCGGCCGAACGCAGCATCAGCGCGGTGCGCGGCGTGACGAAGGGGTACGCGTAGATCTGGCCGTGCGGGTGCCCCAGCGTCACCCCGATCTCGGCGCCCCGGTTCTCGAAGCAGAAGACCTGCTCCACCTGTGGAAGTTCGGCGAGCTCGGCGGTGCGGTCGGTCCAGGCCTCCAGCACCAGCGCGGCCTGTTCCTCTCCGAGGTCGGCGAACGACGCGTCGTGGTCGGAGGTGAAGCAGACGACCTCGCAGCGGCCCGAGTCGCCGGCCAGGGACGGAAAGCGGTTCTCGAAGACGGCGACGTCGTAG
Source organism: Streptomyces sp. NPDC002926 (assembly GCF_053591755.1). Classification (NCBI taxonomy): domain Bacteria; kingdom Bacillati; phylum Actinomycetota; class Actinomycetes; order Kitasatosporales; family Streptomycetaceae; genus Streptomyces; species Streptomyces sp. NPDC002926. The sequence goes on along the minus strand of NZ_JBSFUK010000010.1, from coordinate 86,691 downwards.
TCGGCGGCCGGGATCTCGCTGAGGCGGCCGTCCCTGGACGGGCAGAGCGGGCATGCGTCGGCCGGCGGGTGGTAGGTGCGGCTCTGACGGTGCGAGGCGATGGCGACCGAGTCGCCGAGCAGCGGGTCGCGGCGTACCTCGGAGATGGTGGAGATCGGGTCGAGCGGCCGCAGGTCGACGGCGTCGCGTACGGCGTCGTCGCGGGAGTCGTAGTAGAGCAGCTCACGACCGTCGGCGAGCCGGGTCGACGTCTTCTTCACTCTGGAGCTCCCTCAGCCTCCCAGCAAACAGAACCGCACATAACAAATCACAAGCCAACAGTCGTCGTCAATGGGCACGCAGCATGCGCTTACTTAGGACATTTCAACCAAAGGTGAACCGGGCGAACCGCGGGTGAGAACCGGGGCCGGCCGTACCGGTCTTCGGCACGAGGACGGCGGCGACCAGGGCCGACAGCCATCAGGAAGGCGCTGAACATCTCCGCAACGGCGGCGCGGGCGTCGCCTCGGCGATCATCGCCCCTATTCGTCCTGCGCGTTTCGTCCTGCGCGCTCCCGATCGCCCTCGGCACGCTCTTCACCGCACCCGAGTCCGAGGGCCACAGACCCCGAAGCCCGAGGCCGGAGACACCGATGCCCGCAGACTCCGAAGCCCGAGGCCACAGACCCCCAGGCCACACAGACTCCGAGGCCGCGGATCCGAGGCCGCAGACCCCGAGGGCGCGTAACGCCTACTCCGCCGCCGGTCCCGGCGACGAGACGGTCGTCGCCCGGTCCAGCAGTCCGGTGCGCGCCGCCAGCGCCGCCGCCTCCAGCCGGGAGCCCACTCCCAGCTTCATCAGCACCCGCTGCACATGCGTACGGGCCGTGCTCGGGGCTATCCCCATCCCGGCCGCGATCAGCCGGGTGTCCTCGCCCTCAGCGACCCTGACCAGCACCTCGACCTCGCGCGGAGTGAGCAGGTGCAGCAGTCGCTGACCCTCGTCATCCGGCTGCGCGGCCGGGTTGAGCAGCTCGGCGAACGCGCCCTGCAGCAGCTGCGGAGCCACCACCGCCTCGCCCGCCCGTGCCTTGACCATCGCCCGCTCGACGCCCTCGATCCGCTCGTCGTGACGTACATAGCCGGAGGCGCCGGCCGCGAAGGCCGCGGCGATCCCCCGTGGGCTCGGCACCGGGCCGAGGACCACCACAGCCACCTGGGGGCGCTCCCGCTTGATCTTCACGATCGGGTCGAAGGCGCCCGGTTCCGCGGGTGTCGCCGTGCCCATCAGGCACACCTCGGGCGCTCTGGCCACCACCAGCTCGGCCGCCCCGGCCGCGGGAGCGGCCGCCGCGAGCACCCGGTGCCCACGCAGCTTCAAGGCCGAGGCGAGTGCCTCGGCGAGCAGTCGGTGATCATCGACCACTACGAGCCGCACGCCCATCGAGCAACCCCCATCCCCGCGAGCTGGCCCCCCGGCCCTCCTGACCCGGCAAGCTACACGCTTGTTCGACGTGGCGCGCCCCTAACTCGGCAGAAGCCCCCCAGAATGCCGAATTCTTCGCCAAACAGGGTTACAACAGCGCTTGTCATGACCGTGGCCCGGCACATCGGGGAACCGATGTGCCGGGCCACCGGCCGGAATTGTGCCGCGCGCGGCATGCGCCCGGTCGGAGATCAGTCCGCCGTGCTGAAGGCGACAGCCAGGTACTTCTTCCCGAACGAGGACGAGGACGACGACGGCTTGCTCATCAGGACCGCGCCCACGTACAGGCGGCCGTTCGCATAGCGGTACTCGGCGAAGTCCGTGGAGAAGCTGGTCTCCGCTTCCCGTACCGCCTTGTCGGCCGGATTGTCCATCAGCACCGTCTGCTTGAAGGTGCTGCCGTCGATGCTGACGATCTGGCCGCCCTTGTCGTAGGGAGGCCACTTGTACGCGATGATGTTGCCGCCGTCCATCCGGATCGGGAACATCGTGTACCGGTCGCCCGCGTCCGCACGGTCGCTGGTGGGCTTTCCGGTGGCGAGGTCGTAGGACACGATCTCGTTGGTGTCGCCGTACTCCCCCGTGCCCTCGTGGTCCGCGGTCGGCAGGTAGAGCCTGCCGTTTCCGACGACAACCTTCTGGCAGGTCTCGACCTCGGTGGAGCCGCACCTGGCCTGGAACTTGTCACCCGTCGCCGAGATCTTGGCGCGCAGCGCACCCTTGTCGTCGAGCGAGAAGAAGTCCGAGATGCCGCCCGAGCCGGTGTCGCCGACGTCGGCGGCGACGACCAGGGGCTTGGTGGAGATGACGCTCGCGTAGCCGACGCCGGGCGGCATCTTGTACGAGAAGAGCGGGGTGCCGTTGGCCGGGTTCAGGCCCTGGATGATGACCTGCGGGTTGTCGTACGAACCGCATTTGCGGGCGGCGACGAGCGCCGGGCCCCCGCCGTACCCCATGTCGTAGCAGCCCTCGGCATTGGTCGTGGGCTTCCAGCGGACGGCGCCGCTGTTGAGGTCGAACGCCGCGCCGCCGTCGGTGCCGCCCGCGGCGACCGTGGTACCGCTCTGGGTGACCTCGGTGAACTTGACCTTGCCGTCACCGCTGGAGGCGCCGGTGACGGACTTGCTCCACAGCAGTTTGCCGGTGCCGAGATCGACGACGCCGACCTCGGTGCACGGCTGGTAGTTCTTCGGCGGAGTCCGCTTGGCGGCCTCGAAGACGATCGCGGCCTTGTTGTCCTCGGAGAGATGCCGGGAAGCCGCGCAGATCTGGCCCGCGAGCGGGAGGGTCCACAGCGGGGTGCCCTTGGCCGCGTCGTAGCCGACGAGGGAGTTGACCCCGGGCTTGACGTAGGCCTTGTCGGTGACCCAGGAACCCTTGACGCTCGTGAGGTCGGTGCGCGCGGGTTCCGGCAGCTGGAAGGCCACTTTGGAGTGGATGTTCGCGGGCGCCTGCTCCTTGCCGGCGCCGTCGGCGGCCTTGCCGCCGCCGGTGGAACCGCCGTTGGAGCCCTGGGAACTGCCGCCCGAGCTGCTCTTGCTGTCGTCCGTCTTGCCGCCGCCGTCGTCCTTGGAGGCGAACCAGATGCCGCCGACGACGATCAGCACCACGGCGAGGGACGCCGCGATGATGATCTGCATCTGCGTGCTCAGCTTCTTGCCGCCACCGCCGCCACTGCCGCCGGGCTGAGGCTGCATGTACTGCGGCTGCATGGGCGTGGTCGGGTAGCCGTAGCCCGGCTGGGCCGGCGGCTGTCCGGCCGGAGGCGCCTGCGGGTAGCCGTAACCGGGCACCTGGCCCGGCGCCTGCGGATAGCCGTAACCCGGCTGGCCCTGCGACGGCTGGGCGGGCGGCTGCGTCTGCGGGTAGCCGTACGAAGGGTTCTGCGCGGGTGGCGGTGTCGGGGCTCCGAAGCCGCCGGGCGGCGGATCCTGCGGAGGACCGAACCCGCCCTGCGACGGCTGTCCCGGCGGCTGATTCGGTGGCTGGTTCGGTGGGGGTGGTGGCTGCGTCATGGCGTACTTACCTCTGAAGAGCGGGAGTTTTGTCTGACGGACTCAGCACGCGGTCACTTGCCGAAGGCCATCATGGTCTTCGTCTCCTTCTCCTCCGCGTCATTGCTGGCGCTGACGCGGCCGCTGGCGAGGAAGAACCGGCCGTCCGCGAAGACCATCTTGGCGGAGTAGAAGGAGTTCTCGATCTCGGCGGTCGAGGCCGGGTGCTGCAGCAGCACCTTCGGCGCGCCACCCGTCGGCGCGATCGTCGCGACCGCACCGCCCTTGTCGTACGACGCTCCCTTGTAGACGAGTACGTTCCCGTCCTGCATGCCCAGCGGCGTCATCGAGGTGTCGCCGCCCGCGGGCGAACGCCACTTGGGCTTGCCGGTGTCGAGGCTGAACGCGACGACCTCGTTGGCCCCGCCGGCCCGGGCGGGCTCGGTCGCCATGTAGAACGTGCTCGCGTCGGCGGCGACGCCGGTGCAGCCCTCGAGGTTCTGGCCGAAGACCACGAACCCACCGCCGCAACGCGGCTGGAACTTGTCCTTGCCACCGTCGATCTGCGAGCGCACCGTGCCGTTGTCCTTCAGCGCCACGATGGACCACTTCTTCGGCTCACGCTGCGTCAGGGAGATGACCAGCGGGCTGGCCGAGTAGACCTTGTCGATCTCCCAGCCGACCGGAGTGTTGTACGTCCACTTGGCCTTACCGGTGGCCGGGTCGACCTCCGACAGCTGCTGCTTGGGCTTGTCGTAGTCCGACGTCGGGCAGCTCGCCGCGGCGATCAGCTTGGGACCGCCCGCGAAGGCGAACGGCTTGCAGCCGTCCGTGGGTCCCTTGAAGAGCTGCTTGCCGTCGGCCATCGAGAAGCCGTAGGAGTTTCCGCTGCCGCCCGCCGCGAGGGTGTTGCCGCTGATCGACAGAGTGAAGTCGGAGAGCGAGCTGAAGGCGCCACTGGCCTTGGGAATCGGCTTCTTCCAGCCAGCCTTGCCGGTCTTGAGGTCGATCATCTGCAGATTGAGGCACTTGGACCTCTCGGTGAGGCCGTCCTTGACCCCCACGACGATCTTGCCGTCGGCCGAGGTCTGCGCGGGCGCGGAGCAGATCTCGGTGCCGAGCGGCAGGCTCCACTTCTTCGTGCCGTCGGTCGCCGAATAGCCGACGACCTCCTTGTACATGCCCTTGACGACGGTGTCGCCGACGACCCACGGGCCGAACACCTCGGCGCCGTTGCGCGGCAGGTCGACATCGTTCTTCGTCAGGAACAGGACCTTCGCCTCGCCGGGCTTGCGCCCGGCGTTGAGGTCGTCGTCGGCCTTGCGGCCGTCGCCGCTGCCGTCACCCTGGTCGACGGACTCCGAGCCCTGCGGCTTGGGGTCGTCGCTCTTGCTGACGTTCTGCTCGTCGTTCTTCTCGTCGTCACCGCCGCTGACGGCGAAGTAGGTGCCGCCGCCGATCACCAGCAGCGCGGCGACCGCCGCGCCGACGATGGCGCCGGGCTTGCCCTTGAAGAAGCCGCCGATGCCACCGCCGCCCCCTGGCGGGGTGGGCGCGCCGGGGTACTGCGGCTGCGTCGGGTAGCCGCCGTAGGGACCCGGCTGCTGGCCGTACGGGCCGGGCTGCTGGTACGGGCCGGGCTGCTGGCTGTACGGACCCGGCTGGCCGGGAGCCTGCTGGGGGTAGCCGTAACCGGGCTGGGCGGGCTGCTGCTGGGGATATCCGTAACCCGGAGCCGGTGCGCCGGCCGGCGGCGCGGGCGGCATCTGCGGCGGCGGCCCCTGCGGGGCGGCAGGCATCTGCGGCGGCTGCGCGGGCGGCTGAGGAGCCCCGAAGCCCCCCTGGGGAGGCTGGTTCGGCGGCTGCGGCGGCTGGTTCGGCGGCTGTGTCATGAGTGTTTACCTCTGGAAATGGGGAGACGGGAGAAGGAGTTGGGATGTCCGAATGACTCAGAACGCGGTCACTTGCCGAAGGCCATCAGTGTTTTCGTCTCCCTCTCCTCTGCATCTTCGAGCGCGCTGGCACTGGTGGCGGTGAGGAAGAACCGGCTGTCCGCGTACACCGTCCGCGGTTCGATGAAGCCGGCCTCGGTCCCGGACCGCGACAGCCACGCCGAGGGCCGACCCCTGACGGAGCCGGCGCCGGGCGGGGTGGGCGCGCCCGGGTACTGCGGCCGGGTCAAGCAGCCGCTGTACGGCCCCGGCTGCTGACCGCAGGGGCGGGCCGGCCGGCCGTACGGACCCGGCGGACCGGGAGCCCGCCGCGGGTATCCGCAGCCTGGCTGCGTGGGCGGCATCCGCGGAGGCTGGGACGGCGACCGAGGAACCCCGTGCCGCGGGTCCTGGGAAACGTCTGAGCCACCCTGCGGCTGTTGCTGGCCGGGCGGCTGCGTCATGCGGTACTTCCCCCTTGGTGCGGCCTGCCGCTCGAGCCGGTCTCCCTCACTGTTCCGGCGAGCGTTTGCTCCCCAAGGGAGCGATTTGGCCATGGATTCCACTGTTTCAGGTCAGTCGAGCGGGCTTCTTTCTATCACTCGGCGGCACTCGAACAAGGGGCCGGTCCGCCCCTGTTCCCAAGGGAGGACCGGCCCGTGATGCGGTTGTTACGCGCTCTGCACGGCTTCTCTACGCCTCCTCGGCGAGTTCGAGCCAGCGCATCTCCAACTCGTCGCGCTCGACGATCAGTTCACGCAGCTCCGCATCCAGTTTCGCCACCTTCCCGAAGTCCGTGGCGTTATCGGCGATTTGGGCGTGCAGGTTGGTCTCCCGGTCGGAGATCTTGTTGAGCTGCCGCTCGAGCTTCTGCAGTTCCTTCTTCGCCGCGCGGGCGTCGCCCGATGACTTGGCCGCCGGCTTCTCCCCCGCGGCGGAAGCGGGCGCCGGCGTCGGCACGGCTGCCTCGATCATCCGCTGCCTGCGCTCCAGATACTCGTCGATACCGCGCGGCAGCATCCGCAGCGTGGCGTCGCCGAGCAGCGCGAACGTCCGGTCCGTCGTCCGCTCGATGAAGAAGCGGTCGTGCGAGATGACGACCATCGAGCCCGGCCAGCCGTCGAGCAGGTCCTCGAGCTGCGTCAGCGTCTCGATGTCGAGGTCGTTGGTGGGCTCGTCGAGGAAGAGGACGTTCGGCTCGTCCATCAGCAGCCGCAGAATCTGCAGCCTGCGCCGCTCACCGCCGGAGAGGTCACCCACCGGCGTCCACTGCTTGTCCTTGGTGAAGCCGAACTGCTCGCACAGCTGGCCCGCGGTCATCTCGCGGCCCTTGCCGAGGTCGACCCGGTCGCGTACCTGCTGCACGGCCTCGAGTACCCGCAGGGCCGGGTCGAGTTCGCCGACCTCCTGGGAGAGGTAGGCCAGCTTCACGGTCTTGCCTACGATGACGCGGCCGCCGACGGGCTGCTTGTCGCCGTCGCTGCGTGCCGCATCCGCCAAGGCGCGCAGCAGCGAGGTCTTGCCGGCGCCGTTCACTCCGACGAGGCCGATGCGGTCGCCGGGGCCGAGCTGCCAGGTGAGGTGCTTCAGCAGCACCTTCGGGCCTGCCTGGACGGTCACGTCCTCCAGGTCGAAGACGGTCTTGCCGAGGCGGGCGTTGGCGAACTTCCTCAGCTCGGAGGTGTCGCGCGGCGGCGGCACATCGGCGATCAGCTCGTTCGCGGCCTCGATGCGGTAACGCGGCTTGGAGGTACGGGCCGGAGCGCCGCGCCGCAGCCAGGCGAGCTCCTTGCGCATCAGGTTCTGCCGCTTGACCTCTTCCGTCGCCGCGATGCGCTCGCGCTCGGCGCGCGCGAAGACGTAGTCGCTGTAGCCGCCCTCGTACTCGTGCACCGCGCCGCGCTGGACGTCCCACATCCGCGTGCAGACCTGGTCGAGGAACCAGCGGTCGTGGGTGACGCAGACGAGCGCCGAGCGGCGCGCCTGCAGATGCTTCGCCAGCCAGGCGATGCCCTCCACGTCGAGGTGGTTGGTGGGCTCGTCGAGGACGATCAGGTCCTGCTCGGCGATGAGCAGCTTGGCGAGCGCGATCCGGCGGCGCTCACCGCCGGAGAGCGGCCCGATGACGGTGTCGAGGCCCTGTTCGAAGCCCGGCAGATGCAGGTCGCCGAAGAGCCCGGTGAGTACGTCACGGATCTTGGCGTTGCCCGCCCACTCGTGGTCGGCGAGGTCGCCGATGACCTCGTGCCGGACGGTTGCCTCGGGGTCGAGGGAGTCGTGCTGGGTGAGCACCCCGAGCCGCAGCCCGCCGCTCTGGGTGACCCGTCCCGTGTCGGGCTCCTCCAGCTTGGCGAGCATCCGGATGAGGGTGGTCTTGCCGTCGCCGTTGCGGCCGACGACGCCAATGCGGTCTCCCTCGGACACGCCGAGGGAGACCTTGTCCAGCAGGGCACGTGTTCCGTACACCTTGCTGACTGCCTCGACATTGACGAGGTTGACGGCCATTTCACTCCTGGGACGGGGGACGGATCGACGTCCAGCGTAGTCGCCGTCCCCGGCCTGTTCCGGACAGCCGGGGATCACCGGGATCCCTCGTGCCCGTGGACGGTCCGCAGACGGGCCGCGGCAGCTTTTCGGCCAACGTTTCAGCGCCTGCCTGCCGCGAGCAACCCGGACACCCCTGCTCAGCTCTCACAGGCCACACAGGTCGTACCGGACCACACCTGGGGGAGCGGGCACGTCGGGGGCGTGCCCGGCCGGTCGGCCGTGGGCTCTGACCAGTCCGATGCCACGTGGCACTCGCAGACGAGGAACCGATGACCAGACATCCCATATCCTCTGGTACCCGCCTACGCCGTACAGCGGCCGTCGCCGCGGCACTCACCGCGGTCGCTGCCGGGACCGGGGCCGCTCCGCTCGCCAAAGCGGCGCCGACGACCACCGCACCCAAGCTCAAGCTGATCGCCGCCTCCAGCTCCGTGACACTCGACCGCTGGGAGGGCGAGACCGGGGTCTCTCTGGACCTCGGGACGTACGTCACGGTCGACGGGGGCCCACTGGAGCTCAAGGTGACGCGCCCGTCCTACAAGAAGCCCGTGACCGCCGCGCAGATCATCCACGAGGGGAAGAAGACGCGGACCAAGCCCCTTCCGGCGGGCCTGGTGAAGGACTTCTCCGGCCTGCCGGGCTTCCTCAAGGTGACGATCAGCAAGGCGTCCGGCGCGAAGGTGCTGGACACCACGCAGGCGTTCTGCCCGAACAGCGCGGCCGGACGGATCCGGCCGGACGCGCCCGCCACCTCGAAGTATCCCGAGGAATGCCCCAGGAACCCCTTCACGCTCGGCTCCGTGTGGGGCGTCGAGAACGGCTGGGCGGCCAACACGAGCCGGGGCGGCGAATCGCGGCCGGCCGATCTGCCTCCCGGCGACTACACCGCCAAGGTCTCCGTGGCGAAGACCTATCGTGACCTGTTCGGCATGGCCGACGAGCAGAAGACGATCAAGGTGAAGGTACGGCAGGTCACCGAGGGCGGGGGCGGGCCGGCGGCCTCGCGCCCGGCCCACTCGGCGATGGCCGGGCACTCCGGTCACGGCGCCGCGGCGTCGGCCCACGCGGGCCACCACGGCGTCGACGGGCGCGGTGCGGACTCCCCCGCGCCGCCCGCGCTGTCGCACGCTCTGGAGGACCTCGGCAGGGCGACGCACCTGGGAGACGGTCCCGGGCACACCGACGGCTCCCGGAACGCGCCCGCGCTGAAGCCCAACTCCCACCGCCCGGCCGGCCGGGCGAGCGTGCCCAACGTGCCCAAGCCGGACCTGCGTTCGCTCCCGGCGTGGGACATCGCCATCTCCGACGGCGAGGACGGGGACGCCCCCGGCAAGGACTATCTGGCCTTCAGCGCCAACGTCTGGAACGCGGGCCCCGCGCCACTGGTCGTCGACGGCTTCCGCAGCCCCGGCAAGAACCTGATGGACGCCTACCAGTACTTCTACGACGCCACCGGCAAGCAGATCGGGTACACGCCCACGGGCAGCATGGAATGGGACCCGCGAGTGGGTCACGAACACTGGCACTTCAAGGACTTCGCCAGCTACCGCCTGCTGAGCGCCAACCAGGCCGAGATCGTGCGCAGCGGCAAGGAGGCCTTCTGCCTGGCCAACACCGACGCCGTCGACTACACCGTGAAGAACGCCAACTGGCACCCGAACAACACTGATCTGTCGACCGCCTGCGGCGAGCAGAACTCGGTGTCCGTGCGCGAGGTCCTCGACGTCGGCTCCGGCGACACGTACACCCAGTACCGTCCCGGACAGTCCTTCGACGTCACCGATCTGCCGAACGGCACCTACTTCATCCAGGTGATCGCCAACCCCGAACACCGCCTCCAGGAGACGAACCTGAAGAACAACGTCGCACTGCGGAAGGTCGTACTGGGCGGTAAGCCCGGCGCCCGCACGGTGACGGTACCTCCGCACGATCTGATCAACGCTCCCTGATCCGGGGCCCGTCGCAGCCCGGCCCATGGCCGGCTGCGGCCGGGCGCGCCCCTTGCGCGCGTGACCTGCGGCGGTCGCCCGGGAAGCGACTCCTAGGAAGCGGTCCGGCGGCCTCTGCCCGCCGTCTCGACCAGCAGCCAGCCGATGAGCGCCATGGCGACGGCGACGGGCGCGGTGACGCGTACGGCGACCAGCATCGCGGACTTGCCCTGCAGCATGCCGCCGAAGCCGACCATCGACAGACCGAGCACGCCGAACAGGCAGAGTGTGATCCCGAGGGCGGCGGCGGGCCCGGACCCGCCCTTCCCCTCGGCCCCGGGGGCCGCGCTCACCGGCCGCTCGAAGGTGCGGAAGGCGGCGACGAGCAGCGCGGTCACCACGGCGGCCACGGCGATACGGACCGGGACCTGCGCCCACCAGGCGGCGGAGGCGGGCGCGGGCAGCGGTATGCCGAGGGCGATCATCGCGCCGTACACGCCGAGCATCGCGGTGAGATGCCACAGGAACGCGGTCATCGCGATGCCGTTGGCGGCGACGACGACCCGCCAGACCCGGGCCCGCTGCACGAAGCGCGTACCGGGCGCACGGAGCAGCTCCACCGCGCCGACCAGCCACAGGCCGTGGAAGAGGAGCGCGAGGGTGGGCGGGGCCATGTTGGAGACCTTCTCGCCGGGCATCCCGACCATGCTCAGCGGATACGGGCCGAACGCGACCAGGCCCGCGGCACCGGCGAGTCCCGCGGCCGCGAGCGCGGAGGGCATCCGGATCCGGCCGTCGGCGCGGAGGAAGCCGAGCTGGTGGACGGCGAGCCAGACGAAGGCGAAGTTCAGGAACTCGACGAACGGCACCCCACCGAGGAAGCGCAGCCCGTCGACGAGCGCGGCACCGGCGACGAGCGCGGCAAAGGCGCCCCAGCCGTAACGCTCGTGCAGCCTCAGCAGCGGCGGCGTGAAGGCGACCATCGCCAGGTAGATCCCGATGAACCAGAGCGGCTGGGCGACCAGCCGCAGCGCTGTGCCGGTCAGCCCGGTCGAGTCACCGCCGTCGCCGAGAAGCTGAACGAGCAGCGCGGCCGTGCCCCAGACCAGGATGAAGACCATGGTGGGCCGCAGCAGCCGCTGCAGCCTGGCCCGCAGGAATGCGGCGTAGACGGAGCCGTCGGTCTTCCGGGTGAGGGAGCGGTACGAGAGGGCGTGCGAGAAGCCGCCGACGAAGAAGAACACCGGCATGATCTGCAGGCCCCAGGTGAGCGGCTGCAGCTCGGGCACGACGGCGAGAAGATTCCCGACGCCGTCCCCGGCGACGACCGCCATCAGCCAGTGCCCGAGCACGACGGTCCCCAGCGAGGCGACCCTCAGCAGGTCGATGTACCGGTCCCGGGTCCCGGGCGTGGCAGCGGCGAGCTCACGAACGCTTGATCCCATGCGAGTACGGTGCCGCGGGGGTGCGGGGGCGGGTGAGGGCGCTCGTACTCATCCCGGATCTGAGTATCCCGCCCGCCCGCGCTCGAACATGGGGGTGCGGGACGCCTCCGGACCAGAACCGCCTTACACCAGCACCGCACCTGTCGCCGGGGACGGCGCCACCCTCGCCGTGCGGCACGTGCCCGAGGACAGCAGCGCCTGCGCCACTCCCCGCGCCGCGTCCTCGTCCTTCGCCAGGAACGCCGTCGTCGGGCCCGAGCCCGAGACCAGGGACGCGAGCGCGCCCGCCGCCGTGCCCGCCGCGAGGGTGGCGGACAGCGAAGGCCGCAGCGAGAGCGCCGCGGGCTGCAGGTCATTCACGAGCGCGCCCGCCATCGCCGTGGCGTCGCCCGTACGCAGGGCCTCGAGCAGCGCGGGGGAGGCGACCGGCGCGGGGACGGCGATGCCTTCGTTGAGGCGGTCGAACTCGCCGTACACCGCGGGGGTCGACAGTCCGCCGTCCGCCACCGCGAACACCCAGTGGAAGTCCCCGCCGACCGCCAGCTCGGTCAGCTGCTCGCCGCGGCCGGTGCCCAGCGCCGCGCCGCCCACCAGACCGAACGGCACATCGCTGCCCAACTCGGCGCAGATCGCGAGGAGTTCGGAGCGCGACGAGCCAACACCCCACAGCGCGTCGCACGCGAGCAGCGCACCCGCGCCGTCCGCGCTGCCACCGGCCATACCGCCCGCGACAGGGATGTCCTTGGCGATGTGGATGTGGACGTCCGCGGACAGGCCGTGGCGGGCCGCGAGCAGTTCGGCCGCGCGGGCCGCCAAGTTCGTACGGTCCAGGGGAACTTGATGTGCGTCCGGGCCCGAGCACGTGATCGTCAGCGACTCGGCCGGGGTCACTGTGACCTCGTCGTACAGGCCGACCGCCAGGAAGACATTCGCGAGGTCGTGGAAGCCGTCGGGCCGCGCCCCGCCCACCGCCAGCTGGACATTCACCTTCGCAGGGACCCGTACCGTGACGCTCACGCCTTGGCCTCCGCGATCCGTGCGAACTCCTCCACCGTCAGCGCCTCCCCGCGCGCCTGCGGGGAGATACCGGCCTCGACCAGCGCCGCCTCCGCCGCCGCCGGCGATCCGGCCCAGCCCGCCAGCGCCGCCCGCAGCGTCTTGCGGCGCTGCGCGAACGCCGCGTCGACCACCGCGAAGACCTCCGCCTTCGATGCCGTGGTCTTCACCGGCTCGGTGCGGCGTACCAGGGACACGAGACCCGAGTCCACATTCGGGGCCGGCCAGAAGACGTTCCGGCCGATCGAACCGGCCCGCTTCACCTGCGCGTACCAGTTCGCCTTCACCGAAGGCACTCCGTACACCTTGTTGCCCGGCTTGGCCGCGAGCCGGTCCGCGACCTCCGCCTGGACCATCACCAGCGTCCGCTCGATCGTCGGGAAGCGGTCCAGCATATGGAGGAGAACAGGAACAGCGACGTTGTACGGCAGGTTCGCGACCAGCGCGGTCGGCGCCGGACCCGGCAGCTCCCGCACCTGCATCGCGTCGGAGTGGACCAGCGAGAACCGTTCGGCGCGCCCCGGCATCCGGGCCGCGATCGTCGACGGCAGCGCGCCCGCCAGCACATCGTCGATCTCGACGGCGACCACCCGGTCCGCCGACTCCAGCAGCGCCAGGGTCAGCGACCCGAGCCCGGGGCCGACCTCGACGACGACGTCGTCCTCCCGCACCCCGGCGGTCCGTACGATCCGGCGGACCGTATTGGCGTCGATGACGAAGTTCTGACCGCGCTGCTTGGTGGGGCGTACGCCCAGCGCTGCGGCCAGTTCACGGATGTCGGCGGGGCCGAGGAGTGCGTCGGGCTCAGTGGTGCTCACCGATACAGCCTACGGCCGCAGTGCGGCCACGGACTCGCCCCCCTTTGCACGAAGAGCTTCTTCGCCCGGTACGTCTGTTCCGTCGCGGGCGCGTCCTGCGGCCGCCCCCTGCCGCCCAGCGCATGCCAGGTCCTGGTGTCGAACTGGTACAGCCCGCCGTAGGTGCCCGACGGATCGACCGCCCCCGGCCGACCGCCCGACTCGCAGCGCGCGAGAGCCTCCCAGTTCAGCCCGTCCGCGCCCTGCACGGAGTCCGGCAGCCGCTTGGTGCCCACCTTCACCTGCTGGGTGACGGGCTCCCGCACCACCTCCTCGGCGATCTTCTTCGGCTTCTGCCGCACCCCGTTGACCGTCCGCAGGGCGTATCTGACCCGGCGCGCTCCCGGCCGGCCCGGCTGTGCGACGACGTCGGTGCCCGCGAGGAGCGAGGGGTCCCCGGTCCTCTCGGTCCCGAAGTCGATCGGCTCCTCGCGGATCTCCACGGCGGTGGTGATCCGCATGACGGTGATCGTCTGGCCGTCGCGCGGAAAGCTGGTGAGCGGCACGGAGGTGGTGTCCTGCCCGCGCAGCTCGATGCCGGCCTCGTCCAGCGCCTCGCGCACACTGGCCGCGTTCGTACGGATGGTGTGCTCGCGCCTGTCGGCCATGAAGGTCACGGTCCGCTCGGTCCGTACGTCCAGCGCGAGGCCCGTGCGGGAGATCGGCGAGGAGCGGGAGGCGGACAGATAGGCGCCATCGGCCCGCACTCCGAGCTGGCGCAGCGCGCCGTCGACGGTGCGGGCGGTGGTCCACACCCGGCGGCGCTGACCGTCGAGGGTGAGCATCACGGGCCGGCCGTAGCGGACGATGATCTCGTCGCCGCTGGCGAGGGCCGCGCCGGGGGCCGGGGCGATGATGTCGTGCCCGGTGACACGGAGGCCCTCGTCCTCGAGGAGCTCCTGCACATCGTCGGCGAAGGTGTGCATGGTGCGCGGTACGCCGTCGATGCTGAGCCGCACCGCCTTGTCGTTGACGACGAAGGCCGAGGTGCCACCCGCCAGGAAGGCGACGACGAGGGCCTGCGGGATGAGCCGGCGCAGGGTGTCGGGCTTCTGCACGGTCCTGCGGCGGCGGGCGGCGCGACGGGCCTCGGCACGGCCACCCGCCCCGGTGACATCCATGGCCGGCCCGGCGGCGGGACCCGGGCTCTGGCGCGGCAGCGACGGCCCGGGCGGTTCGCACGGGCTCGGCCCGGACGCTTCGTGCGACGACGTGGGCGATACGTACCGCGTGAGCTCAGGCCGCCGTTCGTGGAACGTCGGCCCGGGCCCTTCGTGCGGCTCCGCCGTCCTGGCGGCGGCACGACGACCGTCGCGCCCGCCTCGGTCACTGCCCTGCGAATTGTTCACGACGCTCCGTAGGTCCGGTCCGGTCCGCCAGATGGCGTTGCGGGCCGGGACACTAGCGGAGCTTTGGTCACTCTCCAAAGCGGCTCGACTACGCAGTGTTTCGGGACTATCCTGCGCCGAACCCGCCGCCGGAGCCGGCGGCGCCCTCCGCGTTATCCCTCAGTAATCAAACGCGCGAGCCGTATTGGCCGAAATCGCCGCGGCCAGCACGTCCTCGTCGAGGCCCTTCACCGCCGCCATCGCCCGCAGCGTGACCGGAATGAGATATGGCGCATTGGGCCGTCCGCGGTACGGCGCCGGCGTGAGAAACGGCGCATCCGTTTCGACGAGTACGAGCTCCGCCGGGGCGACGGCGAGCGCGTCGCGCAGCGGCTGCGCGTTCTTGAAGGTCACGTTCCCGGCAAAGGACATGAAATAGCCTGCCGCCGCGCACACTTCGGCCATTTCCGCGTCGCCCGAATAGCAGTGGAAGACGGTGCGCTCCGGGGCGCCCTCCTCGGCGAGGATCCGCAGGACGTCGGCGTGCGCCTCCCGGTCGTGGATGACCAGCGCCTTGCCGTGCCGTTTGGCGATCTCGATATGGGCCCGGAAGGAGCGCTCCTGGGCGGCCACGCCCCCGGGGCCCGTACGGAAGAAGTCCAGCCCGGTCTCGCCGACCGCGCGCACCTGCGGAAGGGCGGCCAGCCGGTCGATCTCGGTGAGCGCGTCGTCCAGCGCGCTGTCGCCGCCGGCGTCGCGCGCACCGTGCCGGGACCCCTGGTCGTCGCCGTGCACGATGCGCGGCGCCTCGTTGGGGTGCAGGGCGACCGCGGCGTGCACGCTGTCGTGCGCGGCTGCCGTCTCCGCGGCCCAGCGGGAACCCTTGATGTCGCAGCCCACTTGGACCACCGCGGTCACGCCGACGGCCGCGGCCCTCGCCAGCGCCTCGTCGACCGTGCCTTCCTGCATGTCCAGGTGGGTATGCGAATCGGCGACCGGCACGCCGAGCGGTTCGGGCAGCGGTGGTGCGGACTTCGAACTCATGGCGCGATCCTACGAGGCTCGCGCCCCCCGTCTCACTCCTGGTGGAACAGCCTCACTTGCGGTGGAAGGGGTGCAGGAGGTCGGAGAGGTGCCAGTGGTGAGGTTCGGCCGTCCGGGTCTTTTCGGCGCCCGCCACTTCGGGTATCGCCGCTTCACTCTCCAACGGCGGGCGCTCCACCGACTCGCGCTCCCGCGGCGCGGCTGCGGCCGGGACGGACTTTTTCGCGGCGGGTGCCGGCGACATCAGATTGCGCACTGAGGAGACCTGTCCGGACCGCATGATCCGTACGACATGTCCGCCGCAGTTGAGGCAGTTCGGACTCGAGAGCGGGGACGGCACTCGGGCGCCCGCGGCCGTATAGACGACAAATTCCTGGCCGGTGGCGTCGACGTGGTGCTCTATCTCGTAGGACTGCTCCCAACCGTGCCCGCAATGCATGCAGGCGAAGGCGTACGCCTCGTGGACCTTGGCGGTGCCTGTGATCTCACTCATGCCAGCTCCTCTCCACTGACTCAGTGGACGCCCATCCGGGCGGGAGCGCATCAGTGCCTGTCGATTAATGGTCCGGTCTTTGGTCTTCCCATGCAGAAAGGCTCAAGGCACGGTCTGCGCTTTGCTTTTTACGATAGTCCTTTACCCTCCGCAGGGACCGGCCGATCCGCATTCTTTGCCGCCACCACGGCATCGAAGACCTCGCGCTTGGGAAGCCCCGCCTCCGCGGCGACCGCCGCAATGGCCTCCTTGCGCCGTTCGCCTGCCTCCTCCCGCACCCGCACCCTGCGCACCAGCTCGGCCGGGTCGAGATCCCCGGGCCCCGACTCGGGAGCGCCCTCGACGACAACAGTGATCTCGCCACGTACGCCGTCGGCCGCCCAGACCGCCAGCTCACCGAGACCTCCGCGCTTGATCTCCTCGTACGTCTTCGTCAGCTCGCGGCAGACGGCGGCCCGGCGCTCGGCGCCGAACACCTCGGCCATCGCGGCGAGGGTGTCGTCGAGCCGGTGCGGGGCCTCGAAGTAGACGAGAGTGCGCCGCTCGTTCTCGACCTCGCGCAGCCGGCCGAGCCGCTCGCCCGCCTTGCGCGGCAGGAAACCCTCGAAGCAGAAGCGGTCCACGGGCAGCCCGGACAGCGCCAGCGCGGTCAGTACGGCGGACGGGCCGGGCACCGCCGTGACCTTGATGTCCTGCTCGACGGCGGCGGCGACGAGCCGGTAACCGGGGTCGGAGACGGACGGCATACCGGCGTCGGTGACCAGCAGCACCCGGGAGCCGCCGGTCAGCGCCTCGACCAGCTCCGGCGTACGGGCGGACTCATTGCCCTCGAAATACGACACGACACGCCCCCGCGTGTGCACCCCGAGCGCCTGCGTGAGCCGGCGCAGCCGCCGGGTGTCCTCCGCGGCCACGATGTCGGCGCGCTCCAGCTCGGCGGCGAGCCGGGGCGGCGCGTCGGCAACATCACCGATGGGGGTCCCTGCGAGTACGAGCACGCCTGTCGGGGGTCCGGGGGTCGTCCCCCGGGAGAGCACAGTTGTCACGTACGCCATCCTCGCAGGACCGGACGTACGACTCGCACAGCCGCGTTCCCTACGATGGCGCGGTGACCAGTACCGCGCCACAGACCCAGCAGGGCAAGGACGCCGATCAGCAGCCACCCGGCTGGCAGCAGCGGCTGCGCAGATTCGGCTACGTGCCCCGGCCCGTGATCGGGCTGCGCGAACGCCTGGTGCCGCCCTACACGCGCCCCTCCGAGCGGCTGTGGCCGGTCTTCGGCATCCCGCCGTCGGTCGCGAACCCGCTGCTGCGCTGGGCTGCCTGGGGCGGCCCGCTGCTGGTGGCGCTGGTCGCGGGCGTGCTGCGGTTCTGGAACCTCGGCCAGCCGGATGCGGTGATATTCGATGAGACGTACTACGCCAAGGACGCCTGGGCCCTGATCAATCAGGGGTACGAGGGCAGCTGGCCGAAGGACATCGACAGACAGATCCTCGAGACCCCGTCGAGCGTCCCGGTCCCGACCGACCCCGGCTATGTGGTGCATCCGCCGGTCGGCAAGTGGGTCATCGGCATCGGCGAGCATTTCTTCGGGTTCTCGCCCTTCGGCTGGCGCTTCATGGTCTTCCTGCTCGGCACACTGTCGGTGCTGATGCTCTGCCGGATCGGGCGGCGACTGTTCCGCTCGACGTTCCTGGGCTGTCTGGCGGGTGCGCTGCTCACCGTGGACGGACTGCACTTCGTGATGAGCCGCACGGCGCTGCTCGACCAGGTGCTGATGTTCTTCGTACTGGCCGCCTTCGGCTGCCTGCTCATCGACCGGGACTGGGCGCGCCGACGGCTCGCGGCGGCTCTGCCGACGGACGAGGAGGACGTGCTGCGCCCGGATGCGACGGTCGCGGAGACGCTGCGCCTCGGCTGGCGTCCCTGGCGGCTGGCGGCGGGCCTGATGCTGGGCCTGGCCGCCGGCACCAAGTGGAACGGCCTGTATGTGATGGTCGCGTTCTGCCTGATGACCGTCCTGTGGGACGTGGGCGCCCGCCGGACGGCGGGTGCGGTGCAGCCGTACCGGACGGTGCTGAAGAAGGACGTGGTGCCGGCCTTCGTCTCGACGGTGCCGGTCGCGATCGTGACGTACATCGCATCCTGGACCGGCTGGATCGTCACGGACAAGGGCTACTTCAGGAACTGGGCCGAGACGGACGGCAAGGGCGGCAGCTGGACCTGGCTGCCGGGCTGGCTGCGCAGCCTGTGGCACTACGAGAACGAGGTCTACGAGTTCCACGTCAACCTGACCTCCGGCCACACGTACCAGTCGAACCCGTGGAGCTGGATCGTGCTGGGCCGCCCGGTCTCGTACTTCTACGAGGACCCGAACGCGGGCACCAAGGGCTGCCCGGCGGACGCGGCGGACAAGTGCGCCCGCGAGGTACTGGCACTCGGCACACCGCTGCTGTGGTGGGCGGCCTGCTTCGCGGTCTGCTACATCCTGTGGCGCTGGCTGTTCCGCCGGGACTGGCGCGCGGGCGCCATCGCCTGCGGCATCGCGGCGGGCTGGGTGCCGTGGTTCTTCTACCAGGAACGCACGATCTTCCTGTTCTACGCGGTCGTGTTCGTACCGTTCCTGTGTCTGGCGGTCGCGATGATGATCGGCGCGATCCTGGGCCCGCCGGGCTCGGACGAACGCAGGCGGGCGATCGGCGCCATCGGCGCGGGGGTGCTGGTACTGCTGATCATCTGGAACTTCATCTACTTCTATCCGCTGTACACGGGGAGGCCGATCCCGGTGGAGGAGTGGCGGAACAGGATGTGGCTGGACACCTGGGTCTAGCGGGAACGACGGCGGGTGCGGCACCGGTTGGTGCGGCACCCGCCGTGGTCGTCCCCCGGCCCGGACGCCCAGGTCAACGGTGGGTTCTGGTGGACGGGCGCTGTTGCAGAGTGGTGACAGTGCGGGGATTGCCCGGCCGATCTTGATGGGTGAGGATGAGCACGTCGCCGCACAGCCGGAACCGAACAGGGCCGGACGGAAGGCGAGTTCTCGCGCCACGCACCATCCGGTAAGCCTCTCCGCGCTGCCCGATCAGTTCCACCCCGCACTGCCTCGTTCCTTTTGCGCTGTCCCGTACCACCTCTCATCTGCTTCACGTTGCCGCGGCACTTCGCCGCGCTGCTCCTGCGTTCGGCCGACGCCCGCCCATCCAGCGGAAGCCCGGCCCTTAGTCGATTCCTTGGGGGGAGTCCACCATGTCCGCTCGCTTCGCCTCCGCCGCGGCTCTCACCGTCGCCGCCGCCGTCGGCACCACCCTCGTCCCGCTCACCGCGTATGCCGCGCCGATGGCCTCCGGCAAGCCCCTCACGATTGAGCTGGGCACCCCGGCGCCGGCCGGACCGCTGGCCCGCGGCGGGGCCACCGAGACGTTCACGTTCACCGTGAAGAACTCCTCGGACAAGGCTGTCGACTTCCTGCCGTGGATGGTCGCCGACTCGGACGGTGCGAGCCCCGTGGCGTCCTCCCACATCGTCTTCGACGTGGAGCCGGTGAACGCCCCAGCGACGGACGACTACGTCATGCAGCAGGACGGCTCTGCGCAGGGCCTCTTCTACCCGGCCGGAAAGCAGAAGGGCGACCCGTTCTCGGTGCCCGCCAAGGGCGAGCTGAGCTGGAAGGTGTCCGTCGGCCTCGGCAAGAAGTACCCCTCCAACAACGGCAACCTGAAGCTGGACGCGGCCGACCTGCTCGACCACGCCCAGCGCGAGAAGGACGACATCCTCGTCTTCGAGACCAGCCCGAAGGTCGAGTCCGGTCCGGCCGGTCTGCGCCTTCTGTCCGACCCGAAGACGCCCATCAAGCCCGGCATGTACGGCCAGGTCTCCCTGATCCACCAGCTCAAGGGAACGGCGACGTTCGACTCCGACCTGGAGACGACGCTGGAGGTCGAGCAGGGCCCCGACGACACGCAGGCCGTCCCCCAGCTCGTGGTCGAGGAGCTCGCGGCCGACGGCAGCTACGTCAGGGCCACCCGGATCGACGGCCAGAACAAGTGGCAACTGTCGGACATCGGCAAGAACTTCATCATGCACCGCACCACCCTTCGCGTGAGCGTGGTCGACTTCAAGGGCATCCAGAAGCCGCTCAAGCTGAAGCTGCACGCGTCGAGCTCGCTGACCGAGGGCAACAGGACGCCGTTCCTGGGCGCGGACGGCGCGATCACCATCGCCCCCGAGCGCGTCCCCACGACGCCGGGCGGAACGCCGTCGGCGACCCCGTCCGCCACGCCGTCGCCCACGGCCTCGGCGTCCGCGTCCCCGACTCCGTCCGCCTCGGCCACGACCACGGCGACGACCGGCGCGAACACCCCCGTCACCACCACCGGTACGCTCGCCTCCACGGGCTCCTCCGACACCACCTGGTACGCGGCCCTGGCCGCCGCTCTGATCGGCGCCGGCGGCGTGCTCACCGCGCTGCGTCTGCGCCGCCGCTGAGGCGGTTGTTGGTGATCGTCGTCGGTCGTCGTGACAGGAGCCCCAATGCCCTCGGACAGACCGGCAGGCCGCCGCCAAGCACGTGGTGGGCCATCGGCTGACACCCTCACCTACGCCCCGCCCGGCGCGACGTGTCCCGGCGACGACCTGTGGTCGACCGGGATCCGGGGCTACCGCCGTTACGAGCGGACCGTGGTCATCGGGCACGGCGACAGCGCCTGGCGCGCCGCCTCCGACGCCGTCCTGCGCTGGGGCGTCAAGCGCCGTAGCGGCTTCAGCGTCACGCCTCTGGCGGGCGCCGGCGAACGGGTCACCGAGGGGGCCGAATACAGAATCACGGCGGCATGGGGACCTCTGGCTGTTCAGGAACCGGTCCGGGTCGTCGCCGTCGTCGACACCCCCGACAGGTGCGGCTTCGCCTACGGCACACTGCCCGGTCACCCAGTGTCCGGTGAGGAAGCTTTCATCGTGTGCAACGCCCCCGACGGCCACGTCACCCTGACCCTGCGTTCCCTGACCCGTCGCGCCCCCGGGGGAGTGTGGCGGCCCCTGTTCCCGCTGCTCCTGCTCGCACAACGCTCGTACCGTCGCCGATACCAGCGCGCCCTGCGACACCCCATGCGGCCCGTCCACGTGGCGCAGCTCTCATCGCTCGACCCTGCGACCGGCCGCCGCCTAGCCTCGTGACGTGCATCAACTCACTCTTCTCAAGCTCACGTTGGCCGTCATCCTGGTCCCCTACGGGGGACTCGGGGCGCTGTGGGTGATGCGCCGGGTCCGCGACCGCAGGGCTGTCGCGCGGCTTGCCGCCTTCGACCTCGATCCGTACTACGCGTACGCCGTCGCGACCGGCCACACGGCCGAGCGGCCCGCGGCGGCCGCGCTGCTGCTCAAGGGCCTGATCGTGCTCAACGCCAACGGTGTGGTCCGGCTGACCGCAGCCGGCAGGGACCTGGAGCGGACGCCCTCGCATCCCGTCGCAGCCCGCCTGCTGGAAGCCATACGGGAGCACGGCACCCCGGCCACGCTCGGCCATATCGACCGAGAAGCCGTACAGGTCCCGCCGAGCAGCAGCTTCTACCGCGCCTACGAGGACGGACTCCCGCGCTGGGTGCGGCGGCAGCACAGGCAGGAGGTGCCCTCCTGCATCGGCGCCCTGTTCGTGATCTTCGCGGCCGGGAGCGGGGGTTTTCTGATGGGGTCCCTGGGCGAGGTCTCGCCGCACGGGTTCCTCGGCTGGACGACGGTCCTCCTCGCCCCTCTCTCCATCGTCCTGCTTCTCGCCCTGCCCAGCGCGTGGCGGGCGATGCTCCCCGCGCCGGCCAGGACCGATCGGCTCGGTGACCGCTGCCGTTCCCTCACGCATCCGGCGCTCGCCGCGCTGGACCCGCGGCGAACGGAGCTCATGGACCGCAGTTTCGCCGACCGGGAGGCCAGGCAGGCACGAGGACGCAACCTGGTTCGTCTCCTGGCCGGCCTCCTTCGGAAGATCCGGAAGACCCGCCCTGGACCCGGCTGACATCCACAAGTGACTGTGAAGATGTCGATGGCGCCGCCCGAGGGACCTGACCCGCCGGGGTTGCCTCCCTCGGCGGCCGGCGGATCGAAAACCGTCGCAACCGGTTGAGACTCACCCCGCCCGGCCCGATCGTCGCGGTCCGATAACAGCCACAGCCCCCGTCACTCCTGTCCCGTAGAGTGCACGCGATGCGTCTCCTGAACACGCTTTTCAATAGGCAGGTCAAGGAGGTGCGCTCATGGGGGAGGGACCGCAGCAATGCGCAGTGGAGCGAAAGTCGCCGTCGTCGGCGGCGTGTTTCTGGTGGTCGCCGGTGGCGTGGGCTACGGCGGCTACAACCTGTACAGCGGGCTGACCGGCGGTGGTGGCGGTGGCGGGGCCGACACCAAGTCGGCATCGGCGCCCAAGAAGACCGGGCCGCCCAGTGCGGACGAGATCAGCGAGACCGCCAAGGACTTCCTGGCGGCGTGGGCCGGGGGCAACGCTCCGGAAGCCGCTCAGCTGACCAACAACGCCGCCGAAGCCGAGCCGCTCATCGCCGGCTACCGCGATCAGGCCCATGTCTCCGCCGCCGTGATCACTCCGGGTACGGCAGTCGGCGCGACGGTGCCGTTCACCGTCAAGGCGACGGTGACGTACGAAGGGCAGAGCAAGCCCTGGTCGTACGCCTCCGCGCTGACCGTGGTGCGGGGGCAGACCACCGGCAGGGCGCTCGTCGACTGGGCGCCGGCGGTGGTCCACCCGAAGCTGACGAAGGGCACCAGCCTCAAGACGGACCGGGCCTCGGCCCCGCCGATCAAGGCCGTCGACCGCGGTGGCCGGGAGCTGACGAAGGAGAAGTACCCGTCGCTCGGACCCGTCCTGGACAGCCTGCGCAAGAAGTACGGCGAGGACGCGGGCGGCACCGCGGGCGTGGAGCTGGTCATCTCGTCCGCGAACACCTCCACGCCCGACCAGACCCTGCTGACCCTGACCAAGGGCAAGGAGGGCAAGCTGACCACCACTTTGGACGCGGATGTGCAGGCGGCCGCCGAGCGGGCGGTGAAGAAGTACTCGCAGGCTTCGGTCGTCGCGGTGAAGCCGAGTACGGGTGAGATCCGGGCGATCGCCAACAACCCGGCGAGCGGCTTCAACACGGCGGTGCAGGGCGCGCAGGCTCCCGGCTCCACGATGAAGATCGTGTCCGCGACGATGCTGATGGACAACGGGATCGTCCAGGGCCCGGGCGCCAAGGTCGAGTGCCCGCCGACCGTTTCGTGGGAGGGCGTGACGTTCGAGAATCTCAAGAAGTTCGAGATCAAGAACGGCACTCTCAAGGACAGTTTCCGCCGCTCCTGCAACACCGCCTTCATCAAGGCCGTCAAGCCGCTCACCGAGAAGAACATCGCCGGTACGGCGCTGGGCAGCACCGCCCGTAAGTACTTCGGCATCGGCCTCGACTGGCAGACGGGCATCGTCACCGTCGACGGCAATGTGCCCGAGTCGGCGGGCGCGGAGACCGCGGCCTCGTACATCGGACAGGGCAAGGTCACGATGAACGCGCTCAACATGGCGTCCATCACCGCCACCGCGAAGAGCGGCGTCTTCCACCAGCCGGTGATAGTCCCGCAGTCCCTCGACCACCGTGAACTGGCCACCGCGCAGCCGCTGCCGGGCTCCATCGCGAGGGCGTTGCGCGAGATGATGAGCGCCACCGCGCAGTACGGCACGGGCCAGGCCGCGATGGCCGGGGTCCGCGGCGAGAAGGGCGCCAAGACCGGATCGGCGGAGGTCGACGGACAGGGCAAGTCCAACAGCTGGTTCACCGGATACGCCGACGATCTGGCGGCGGCCGCGGTCGTGCAGTCCGGCGGGCACGGCGGCGACGCGGCAGGCCCGGTCGTCGCCTCGGTACTGCAGGCCCGCTGACCCGCCGGCCGACAAGGCAGTCCCACGACCCTCCGGCCGACACGGCAGTCCCGCCGACCCACCGGCCGACACGGCAGGCCCGCTGACCCGCCGGCCGACCGGAAAAGCAGCTCGCATGGCCCGTACAACTACCGCTAG
Source organism: Streptomyces sp. NPDC002926 (assembly GCF_053591755.1). Classification (NCBI taxonomy): domain Bacteria; kingdom Bacillati; phylum Actinomycetota; class Actinomycetes; order Kitasatosporales; family Streptomycetaceae; genus Streptomyces; species Streptomyces sp. NPDC002926. The sequence continues at coordinate 62,553 of NZ_JBSFUK010000010.1, read as the reverse complement.
CGTGCGGGCCATGAGCAGTCACCACACCGACGCGCGCCCCCCTTTCGCCGAGGCTCTGCGCGAGCTCGCGGATCTCGCCCGGGAGACCACCGGCTACGCGATCGGCGACGTACCGCCCCTCGGCCATGCCACCAGGACCCGAGTGGCCGCCGACCGCGGACTGCTCGACCACGCCGTGGTGCGGGCGGCGGCGGGGACCCCGCGCACGGTCTTCCCGCTCGACCCCAGGACGCCGATCGCGCACGCGGGCGGCACGCTGGTGGATGTAAGCGAGCGCACGGCGTGACGGTTCTCGTCGCCGCGGCGGTCCTGATAGCCGCCGTCACACACGCCAGCTGGAACGCGATCGCCCATACCATCCCTGATCAGTTGGTCGCCTTCACACTGATCGCCGGCGGCGGCACGGTGATCGGGGCCGTGCTGGCCTGTTTCTCGCCGCTGCCCGAGGCCGGCGCCTGGCCGTATCTGATCGCCTCCGCGCTGCTCCACATCGGCTACCAGGCGCTGCTGATGCGGTCGTTCAGCCTGGGCGACTTCGGTCAGATGTATCCGATCGCGCGGGGCACCGCGCCCCTGGTGGTGACCGTGCTCGCGGCGCTGTTCATCGGCGAGAGCCTGAACGGCTGGCAGTTGGCCGGGGTGGTGCTCGCCTCGGCGGGACTGGTCGGGGTGGCTCTGTGGGGTATCCGGGGCTCGGGTACCCGCCCGCACTGGCCCGCGTTGCTCGCCGCGCTGGCGACCGGTCTGTCGATCGCCGCCTACACGGTCGTGGACGGTGCGGGCGTACGCACGTCGGGCACGCCGCTCGGCTATATCGCCTGGCTGATGATCCTGGAGGGGTCGCTGATCCCGGCGTACACGCTCTATGTCCACCGGGGCGGTCTGCTCGCCAAGCTGCGCCCGTACGCGGCGCGCGGACTGCTCGGCGCGGTGCTGTCCATCGCCGCGTACTCGTTGGTGCTGTGGGCGCAGACCCGAGCGCCGCTCGCTCCGATAGCGGCGCTGCGCGAGTCGTCGATCATCGTCGGCGCGGCGATCGGGGCGCTCTTCTTCAAGGAACGGTTCGGTGCGCCGAGGATCGCGGCGGCGGGGCTGATGGTGGTGGGCATCGGCCTGATGCTGCGGGCGGGCTGAGCAGGTGGGCCCGCCCGCCCGGAGACGCTTCCGCATCGTGTGGCCCGACGGCGGCGCCCGTACGGCCCTGACCAGGGCATATGAGCCCCGGGCGAACCGCGCGGGGCGCTGCGGCGTCCATGCGGGGCATGGGGATGATCGCGCACCGAATACGTCAGCTGCTCCGCTTCGGCCTGCTGCAGGCCCGCTGCTGCGCCTTCGCCGTCGCGCTCGTCGGCGGCATCGCCGTCTCGGGCCTGCTGCCCGAACTGCCCGTCGCGCGCTACGACCTGGTGCTGGTCTACGGGATCCTGCTCGCGGTGGCCGCCAGAAGGCTCGGCTGGGACAGCGCACGCGACACGGCTGTGATCGCCGGCTGCCATCTCATCGGGCTGCTCTTCGAACTGGTCAAAGTGCGGATGGGGTCCTGGAGTTATCCGGAGGAGGCGATGACCAAGGTCGCGGGTGTGCCGCTGTACGGCGGTTTTCTCTACGCGGCCGTGGGCAGTTACGTCTGCCGCGCCTGGCACTTGTTCGAACTTCGCCTGGACGGTTACCGGCCCCGGATCATGGCGGCGCTCGCCGGTGCCGTCTATCTGAACTTCTTCAGCCATCACTGGCTGCCCGACCTCCGCTGGGCGCTGGCCGCGACGCTGCTGTGTGCGACCGCCGGGACCTGGGTGCACTACCGGGTGGGGATCCAGGAGCACCGTATGCCGCTCGCTCTGTCGTTCGTTCTCATCGGGTTCTTCCTCTGGGTCGCCGAGAACATCGCGACATACGCGGGCGCCTGGAGCTACCCCGACCAGCTGACCGGCTGGCAGCCGGTGTCCCCGGCGAAGTTCGGGGCATGGGCGCTGCTGATCACCGTCACCTTCGTGCTGGCGGCCGGGCAGCGTCGCGCGGCACCCCGGTTGTCATAGGCGGCGCGGCTCATGGCGCTGTTCATAGCGCCGAACGTACCGCCCTGATCAGCGCCTGGGCCCGCGGATCGGCGGTAACTCCCTTGCGCATGCCGTTGGTTGCGTAACCGAGCGCGATGCCCGACTCCGGGTCGGCGAAGCCGAGCGATCCCCCGCGGCCCGGGTGGCCGAAGGAGCCGGGGCCGAGCAGCGGGCAGGCCGGGCCGTGCAGCATGAAGCCGAGGCCGAAACGGGTGGGCACGACCAGAACGCGGTCCGGGCCCGTGGACTCCTCGGTACGGGCCAGGGTCACGGTGGCCGGGGCGAAGAGCCGCGGTCCGCCGTCGACCACACCGATCGTCGCCGCGTAGAAGCGGGCGAGCGCGCGGGCGGTGGATATGCCGTTGGAGGCGGGGAGTTCGGCGGCCTGGTACGCCGGGTCGTTCTCGTCCGGGAGCGGGTCGATCGCTCCGAAGGCGCGGCGGGTGAGCGACTCGGGGTCGCCGTAGGCCTCGGACACCGCACGCTTGGGGCGCAGTTTGAGGCCGCCGCCGTCCGCCGTGGCCGGCTCCTCGACGGGGCCGGTCCGGCCCACCCGGTGGGCCTCCTCCTGCGGCAGCCCGATCCAGAAGTCCAGGCCGAGCGGGCGCGCGATCTCCTCGGCGACCCAGCGGCCGATCGTCCTGCCGGTGACCCGGCGCACCAGTTCGCCGAGCAGCCAGCTGTAGGTCTGCGCGTGGTAGCCGTGGTCCGTGCCGGGCTCCCAGGCCGGGCGCTGTGCGGCGAGCGCGGCCGGCCCGCTCACGCCGTCCGCGGCCTCGGCCGGGGTGAGCGGGCGGTCGAGGACCGGCAGCCCGGCGCGGTGCGAGAGGAGCTGGCGTACGACCACCCGCTCCTTGCCGGCCGCCTTGAACTCCGGCCAGTACGTGCCGACCGGGGCGTCGAGGTCGATCTGGCCGCGCTGGTGGAGCAGGAGCAGCACGGCCGCCGCGACGCCCTTGGTGGCGGAGCGGACGACCTGTGCGGTGTCCACGGCCCACGGCGCGCGGCCGTCCACGTCGCGGCTGCCCGCCCACAGATCGACGACCTTGCGCCCGTCCCGGTAGACGGCGACGGCCGCGCCGCGCTCGCCGCGCTGCTCGAAGTTGCGTATGAAGGCGTCGTGGACCGGCTCGAAGCCTTCTGCCACCGTGCCCCGGACGTCCACCGCGCCTGCTCTCCCGCTCATCCCCCCATGGTGCAGGGTGGTCCGGACCACCCGACCCGCGGGTCGGCCCAGCGCGGATCGGGCAGGGTCAGCTCAGCATGATCGACACGTCGATGTTGTCGCGGGTCGCGTGGGAGTACGGGCAGACCTGGTGCGCCGCCGCCGTACCGTCGGTGTTCTCGTTCACGAGCCCATGGTCACGGACTTCGGGTCGAACCCGAACGGGAGCTCCAGGCGGTGGGCCCGCATCAGTTCCTCGTCGCCCAGCAGGTCCTGGGTGCGCCCGTCCGCCGCGATCACACCTTCGCTGAGGATCACCGAGCGCGGACAGAGCTCCAGCGCGTACGGGAGGTCGTGCGTGACCATCAGTACGGTGACGTCCAACGATCGCAGGATGTCGGCGAGTTCGCGCCGCGAGGCCGGGTCGAGGTTGGACGAGGGCTCGTCGAGGACCAGGATCTCCGGCTCCATGGCCAGCACCGTGGCGACCGCGACGCGGCGGCGCTGGCCGAAGGAGAGGTGGTGCGGCGGCCGGTCGGCGAACCGGGCCATGCCGACCTGCGTGAGGGCCGAGACGACCCGGGCCTCGAGCTCCGCGCCGCGCATGCCCGCCGCGGCCGGCCCGAAGGCCACGTCCTCCCGGACCGTCGGCATGAACAGCTGGTCGTCCGGGTCCTGGAAGACGATGCCGACCCGGCGGCGGATCTCGGCGAGGTTCGCCTTGGCGACCGGCAGGCCCGCGACCGACACCGAGCCCACGCCGCCCGCCAGAATGCCGTTGAGATGCAGCACGAGCGTGGTCTTGCCCGCGCCGTTGGGGCCGAGCAGGGCGACCCGCTCGCCGCGTCCGACCGTGAGGTCGACGCCGAACAGGGCCTGGTGGCCGTCGGGGTAGGCGTAGGCGAGGCCGGAGACTTCCAAGGACAGGGACGCGGTCATAGGGTCCAGCCAAGCAGACAGACCGCGAGGGCGGTCAGCGGGAGTGCGGCGACGGAGGTCCACTGCGCACGGGTCGCGGTCACCTCGTCGATGACCGGCATGGTCCCGGTGTATCCCCGGCTCATCATCGCCAGGTGGACCCGCTCGCCGCGCTCGTAGGAGCGGATGAAGAGCGCTCCGGCGGACTTGCCGAGGACGCCCCAGTGGCGCACACCGCGCGCCTCGAATCCGCGCGACCTGCGCGCGATCGACATACGGCGCATCTCGTCGGTGATGACATCGCCGTAACGGATCATGAAGGACGCGATCTGGACGAGCATCGGCGGCAGCTTGAGCCGCTGCAGACCGAGCAGCAGGGAGCGCAGCTCGGTCGTCGAGGCGAGGATCACGGAGGCGGCGACGCCGAGCGTGGCCTTGGCGAGGACGTTCCAGGCGCCCCACAGACCGGGGACGCTCAGGGGGATGCCGAGTACGGACACCTGCTCGCCCGGGACCACGAAGGGCATGAGGACCGCGAAGGCCACGAACGGGATCTCGATGAGCAGCCGGCGCAGCAGAAATCCGGCGGGGATGCGCGCCAGCCCTGCGACCGCGGCGAGCAGCGCCGCGTACAGCCCGAAGGCCCAGACCGCCTCACGCGGCGTGGAGACCACCACCAGCACGAAGCAGAAGACGGCGGCGAGTTTGCAGTGCGGAGGAAGGTCGTGGACCGGCGAGTGCCCGTGCCGGTAGAGCTTGTGGGCGTGGCCCGCGCCCACGTCAGACCGATTCCGGTACGCGGGTGGGCGTGGCGTCCGTCGTGCCGCGGCGGCGCAGGGACCAGAAGATGCCGGTGCCCGCGACGACCGTGACGCCGACGCCGATCACACCCGCGAGGCCGCCGGAGATCCGGGCGTCGGAGATGTCCTTGACGCCGTAGTCGGCGAGCGGGGAGTCCTTGGCGGCGTGCTCCTCGACGTTCTTGTCGATGCCCTTGTCGGCGGCGACCTTCTCCAGGCCGTCGGGGCTCGCGGAGGCATGGAAGGAGACAAAGCCCGCGAGGACGAGGGCGGTGACCAGACCGGTCGCCCAGACCGCGCGCGGCGACCGGGCGGCGACCGGGACGGGGGCGGGCTCGGCGTCGACCAGCTCGCCGCCGACGCGCAGCTTCAGCGGAGCGGTCAGTGCCCGGGCTCCGTACACCAGATCCGGTCGCACGGCGACGACGGCGCCGACCGTCAGCATGGTGATCACGGCCTCGCCGATGCCGATCAGGACATGGACGCCGACCATCGCGGTCAGCACCTTTGAGACGGGGACGTCGGTGGTCCCGCCGATCGCGTAGATCGCGGTGAAGACGCAGGCCGCGGCCGGTACGGATATCAGCGCGGCGGCGAAGGAGGCGACGGTGACCGAACGGCGTTTCCGCGGCAGCACCTTCACCAGGCCGCGGAAGAGCCCGTAGGCGACGACGACCGTGACCACGCCCATGACGGTGATGTTCACGCCGAGCGCGGTGAGGCCGCCGTCCGCGAAGAGGATGCCCTGCATCAGCAGGACGACGGATACGCAGAGCACACCCGTGTACGGGCCGACCAGGATGGCCGCGAGCGCGCCGCCGAGCAGATGTCCGCTGGTGCCGGCCGCGACGGGGAAGTTCAGCATCTGTACGGCGAAGATGAAGGCGGCGACCAGGCCGGCCAGCGGCGCGGTGCGCTCTCCCCCACCCTCGGCGTGGGAGGTACCCCCGAGCTCACGGCGGGCGCCGCGCAGGCTGACGGCGACAGCACCGGCGGCGACGACTCCGGCGGCTACCGACACAGGTGCGTTGATAAATCCGTCGGGCACATGCATGGAGGACTCCGCTTCGGACAGATGAATAACTGTTCAATGATAGTGCCCTATTGCGAATCAGTTGCAAGAGCGGGTCTGTCACAAATGGCCTGGCGCCTTCGGCCCTAAATATGGGACATTAGAGGGCATATCGGGCGAGTGTGAGGAGCCGGTCAATGACCCTAGCCGTCGAAGATCATGCAACCGCCCGAATCGTCACCGACGCTCCCCAGTTCCGATCCGTCCGCGTCGCCCTGCGCTACGACCCGGCGGAGAACCCGGAAGCGGTGTCCTTCGCCTTCCCCAGCGGCCGCGACTGGACCTTCCCCCGCGCGCTGCTGGAGACGGGGCTCCGCTCACCCGCCCGCCTCGGCGATGTCGAGATATGGCCCTGCGGCCGGGTCCAGGCGGTGGTGGAGTTCCATACCCCGGACGGCGTAGCGGTGGTGCAGTTCGACATCAAGTCACTGATCCGCTTCCTGCGGCACACATACGCGGTGGCCGCACCCGCCACCAGAGGATGACGGACACGGCCACCGGATCCGCGGCGGCTCCCGTCCCCACGGTGCCGTCGCGCTGCCGGGGGCGCACGCTCCGCTCAAGCGGCGCGCCCCCGGGGCTGTTTGAGCCCTCTGAGAGACCCTGATCAGACGCGTACCAACGCGCGCTCCTCGTCCGGGTCCCCGGGACTGCCGGCGAGTTCCTTGTGCAGCTTCTCGCCCTCCACATCCACATTGGGCAGCACCCGGTCCAGCCAGCGCGGCAGCCACCACGCCTTGTGGCCGAGCAGCGCGAGCACCGCGGGAACGATCGCCATCCGCACCACGAAGGCGTCGAAGAGGACCGCGATCGCGAGACCGAAGCCGATCATCTTCACCATCTGCTCGCTGGAGCCGATGAAGCCCGAGAAGACCGCCATCATGATCACCGCTGCCGCGGTGACCACCCGGGCCCCGTGCTTGAAGCCGGTGACGATCGCCTCGCCGGGGCGCTCCCCGTGCACGTACGCCTCACGCATCCGCGTGACCAGGAAGACCTCGTAGTCCATCGCGAGGCCGAAGACGACGCCCACCATGAAGATCGGCATCATCGACATGATCGGGCCGGTCTGCTCGACGCCGAAGAGCGAGCCGAGCCAGCCCCACTGGAAGACGGCGACGACCGCGCCCAGCGCGGCGACGACGGAGAGCAGGAAACCGAGGGCCGCCTTCAGCGGTACCAGCACCGAGCGGAAGACCAGCATCAGCAGCAGGAAGGCGAGACCGACGACGAGCGCGAGGTAGGGCACCAGCGCGTCGTTCATCTTCTGCGAGAAGTCGATGTTCATCGCGGTGGCGCCGGTGACCAGTACCTCGTCACCACTGCCGGCCCGGATGGAGTGGACGAGATCCTCGGTCTCGGCCGAGGACGGCCGGTCCTTCGGCACGACCGTGACCATCGCGGTGTCGCCGGCCTTGTTGAGCGCCGGCGGGGTGACGGCCACGACACCGTCAAGGCCCTTGATCTCCTTGACCGTACGGTCGGCCGCGGCCTTGTCGCCGTCGACGACCACCAGAAGCGGACCGTTGAAACCGGGGCCGAAGCCGTCGGACAGCAGGTCGTACGCCTTGCGCTGGGTGGTGCTGACCGGCTGCGCGCCGTCGTCCGGCAGACCCATCTCCAGCGACGCGGCCGGTACGGCCATCGCGCCGAGGCCCACGACACCGACCAGCAGCACGGCGACCGGCCGGCGGATCACGAAGCGCGCCCAGCGGGTGCCCATGTTCGGCTTGTCGCCGGCCGGCCGACCCTTGCGCGCCTTGCGGCCCAGCACCCGCTTGCCCGCGAAGCCGAGCAGCGCCGGGATGAGGGTGAGCGCGATGAGGACCGCGATCACGACCGTACCCGCCGCGGCGAAGCCCATCTTGCTGAGCATCGGGATATTGACGACGGCGAGGCCGACGAGCGCGATGACGACGGTCAGACCCGCGAAGACGACCGCGGAGCCCGCGGTGCCGACGGCCCTGCCTGCTGCCTCCTCGCGTTCGCGGCCCTCGGCCAGTTCGGCGCGGTAGCGGGAGACGATGAAGAGCGCGTAGTCGATGCCGACCGCGAGGCCGATCATCGTCGCGAGCGTGGATGTGGTGGAGCCGAGGTCGAGGACGTTCGCCAGCGCGGTGATCGTGGAGATTCCGATACCGACGCCGATGATCGCGGTGAGCAGCGGAAGTCCGGCCGCGACCAGCGACCCGAAGGTGATCACGAGCACCACCGCGGCGATGCCGACTCCGACGATCTCGCCGGCCCCGGTCTCCGGGACCGCCTGCAGCGCGTCGCCGCCGATCTCCACGGTCAGCCCGGCGTCACGCGCCTCCGTGCCGGTCTTCTCCAGGACCTTACGGGTCTCCTTGGTCAGCTCCATCGAGCTGACCTTGTACGAGACCGACACATACGCCGTCCCGCCGTCCCTGGAGACCGCCTTGGCGGCGTACGGGTCGGTGACGGAGGCTATCTGGCCGGAGCCGGACTTCAGCTCCGCGACGACCTTCTTCACCTCGGCCTTGTTGGCCGGCTCGGTCATCTTCCGGCCGTCGGGCGCCTTGAAGACGACGCGGGCCGTCGCGCCATCGGGGCTGGCCCCGGGGAAGCGCTCTTCCAGCAGGTCGAAGGCCTTCTGCGCCTCCGTGCCCGGTATCGAGAAGGAGGAGGAGGTGGCGGTGGACGCGGAGGCCGCGCCGACCCCGGCGAGTGCCAGCAGCGCCACCCACAGCAGGGCGACGAGGCGGCGGCGCCGGAAGGCGGACCGCCCGAGTTTGTAGAGAAACGTGGCCACGAGGGCGTACTCCCGTTGGTGAGGTGAGCAGGGCATGGGGAGCCGGCCCGACGACGAGAGCGGCGCGCGTCAGGTGGAACTGGTGGGCGGGGAGGTCTGGGTCAGACGCCGAGGGCGGGGAGAACCACGGCGTCGAGGTAGTCGGTGAGGAAGGTCCGGTCGGGGGTCCGGGCCTCGATCAGCTGCCGGGCGACGAAAGCGCCGACCAGCATGTGCGGGACGAAGCCGAGTGCGCGGTTGTCCGCGCCGACCTCGCCCCTTTCCACGGCCCTCCGCAGCAGCGTGTCGAGTCCGGTGATCTCGGGCTCGATCAGCAGTTCCCGCAGGGCCTGGTGGAGATCGGGGTTTTGGTGGATGGCCTGGGCCAGACCCCGCATCAGCGCGGAGTCCTTCTCCATCTGGCAGTCGTCGGTACGTTCGAGCATCGCGTGGAAGTCACCACGCAGGGTGCCGGTGTCGATATCGGCGACACTCACCGGCTTGTTGTGCCGCAGTGCCCTGGCCACCAGCTCCGGCTTGCTCCGCCACTGGCGGTAGAGCGTGGCCTTGCTGGACCGGGTCCGCGCGGCGACGGCGTCCATCGTCAGGGCGTCGTAGCCGACTTCACGCAACAGGTCGAGCACGGCTTCGTACAGCTCCGCCTCGCGCTCAGGCGTGAGCCGGGTGCGGGTCATGGCCGGCCTCCTGTCGCATGCGAACGAAACGGTTTCGTACAGCAGGACCCTATCCCAGCCCCTCAGCGAAACGAAAACGTTTCGCTTGTGGTGTCGGTCACGATTCCGAAGAGGGTTCACCAGGCCCCACGAGTTGCCGCGCCCACCAGGCACCGAAAGCATTGGGGGGTGAGTGACGACGTCGCGTATCTCCGTTTCCCGCATCTGTACGACGACTTGCTGTGCTTCGCCGCCGAGGACGATCTCTGGGTCGCGCCCCTGGTGGCGGAGGGCCACCGGCCGGGACGGGCCTGGCGGGTCACCGTCGACCGGACCAGAGTCGGCCATCCGCGCTTCTCCCCGGACGGCCGCCATATCGCGTACACGAACTGGCGCAGCCTCGACCCGGAGATCCATCTCGCCCCGGTCGACGGAGGACCGGCCAGGCGGCTGACCTACTGGGGCTCCACCGACACCCGGGTCTGCAGCTGGGACCCGGACGGCAACATCCTGGCCGTCTCCTCGCACAGCCAGCCCTTCTCGTACTTCTCCTGGGCCTACAAGGTGGCCACCGACGGCTTCCCCGGCCGGCGACTGCCCTGGGGGCCGGTCTCCGACATCCAGGTCGCGGACATCGACGGAGAACACCGCTCGCTGCTCCTCACCGGCAAGCCGCCGCACGAACCGGCCGCCTGGAAGCGGTACCGGGGCGGAGCGACGGGCAGGCTGTGGCTGCACGGCAAGCGGCTGCTCGCCGACCTCAACGGCCATCTGGACTGCCCGATGTTCGTCTCGGGGCGGATCGCTTTCCTCTCCGACCACGAAGGCGTCGGCAACCTCTACTCCTGTCTGCCCGACGGAACCGGCCTCCTGCGCCACACCGACCATGACGCCTTCTATGCGCGGCACGCCTCGAGCGACGGCCGCAGAGTCGTCTACCAGTGCGCGGGCGAACTGTGGATCGTCGACGATCTGACGACCCCGGGCGCCGTGCCCCGCAAGCTGGAGGTACGGCTCGGCGGCCCGCGCGCCGGACGCCGCGGCTACCAGGTGCCTGCCGCCAGTCACGTCGACGCGATCTCGGTCGACGAGACGGGACGGGCCAGCGCCGTCAACGTACGCGGCAGCCTGTACTGGCTCACCCACCGCGACGGCCCCGCCCGCACGATCGCGGACACCCCCGGCGTACGGGTACGGATGCCCGAGATGCTCGGCAGCGCGGGCCAGGTCGCCTACGTCACGGACGCGGACGCTGCCGACGCCGTCGAAATCGCGTATCTGCCGCGGGCGAGCGGGGACCGGGAACCGCGGCGGCTGGCCTCCGGCGAGCTGGGCCGCGTCCATGAGCTGGTGTCGGACCCGGAGGGCGAGCGGATCGCGATCGCCTCGCACGACGGGCGGCTGCTGCTGCTCGACGCCACGGAGGAGTCCGGGTCCGGGGACATCGCCCGGGCCGAGGGCTCCGGGGCCGGAGAGGTGACGGAGCTGATCCGCTCCACCAACGGGCCGGTGCGGGACCTGTCGTTCTCGCCGGACGGCGCGTGGCTGACCTGGTCGCATCCGGGCATCGGCCGCTCCCTGCGGCAGATCAAGATGGCCCGGATCGCCGACCGTACGATCGTCGACGTCACCAACGGGCGCTTCGAGGACGAGAATCCGGTCTTCACCAGGGACGGCCGCTATCTCGCCTTCCTGTCCTGGCGGGGCTTCGACCCGGTGTACGACGTGCACACCGGGGACCTGTCCTTCCCCCTGGGCTGCCGCCCCTATCTCGTACCGCTGTCCTCCGCGACGCCGTCGCCGTTCGCGCTGTCGCCGGACGGACGGCCCGCGGCGGGCGGGCTCGACCCCCTGGTCGACTCCGGTGGGGTCACCTCCGCCGAGGTCGCCGAGGGAGGTACGGCGGTGACGGTCGAGATCGAGGGCCTGGAGAGCCGGGTGACGCCGTTCCCCGTGACGGCCTCCAAGTACTCCGCGCTCCATGCGGTGAGCGGCGGCGGACTTGTCTGGCTGCGCTGGCCGATCTCCGGCGCGCTCGGCGAGACCTTCGCGAATCCGGCGGACACCTCCGGACGTCCCACCCTCGAGCACTTCGACATCACCAAGGCCCGCAAGACCGAACTGGTCGGCCATCTGGACTGGTTCGCGGTGAGCGGCGACGGCAGCAGGCTGGTGGTCGTGGACGACAGTGAGCTGCGGGCCGTCCCGGCCACGGAGCCGGGCGACAGCGACTCGACGGTCTATCTGGATCTGCGCCGGATCCTGCACGAAGTCGACCCGCCGTCCGAATGGCGCCAGGCGTACGACGAGGCGGGCCGCATCATCCGCGCGTACTTCTGGGAACCGGGGATGTGCGGTATCGACTGGGACGCGGTGCTCGAGCAGTACCGTCCGCTGGTCGAACGGGTCGCGTCGCCGGACGAGTTCGCGGATCTGCTCCGCGAGGTGCTGGGTGAGCTGGGCACGTCCCATGCGTACGTCACACCGGCCCGGCGGAACGAGGGGCCGCCGCACTACCAGCGGCCGATGGGCCTGCTGGGTGTGAATCTGGTCTGCCGGGACGAGAATTGGATCATCGCGCGGATCCTGCCGGGCGAATCGTCGGACTCCAAGGCGCGCTCGCCGCTGGCCGGTACGGGTATCCGCGAGGGCGCGATCCTCACGCATGTGGACGGGCGTCCGGTGGATCCGGTGGCCGGCCCGTACCCGATGCTCTCGGCGGCGGGCGGCACGACGGTGGAGCTGACATTCCGGCCGGCGGACGGCGACGGGCCGTCCCGGCGGGTGGCGATCGTCCCGCTGGTGGACGAGCGGCCGCTGCGCTACCAGGACTGGGTGGCCAAACGCCGTGAGGTCGTACGGGAGTTGAGCGGCGACAAATGCGGCTACCTGCACATCCCGGACATGGGCGGTTCGGGCTGGGCGCAGTTCAACCGCGATCTGCGCCTCGAAGTGTCCCGGCCGGCGCTGATCGTGGATGTACGGGGCAACGCCGGCGGCCATATCAGCGAGCTGGTGATCGAGAAGCTGACCAGAAAGATCCTGGGCTGGGACCTGACGCGCAACGCCCAGCCCGTGTCGTACGCCTCCAACGCGCCGCGCGGTCCGATCGTCGCGCTGGTGGACGAGGCCACGTCATCGGACGGCGACATGATCACGGCGGCGTTCAAACTCCTGGGCCTGGGGCCCGTGGTGGGCAGCCGGACCTGGGGCGGGGTGGTCGGCATGACGGGCCGCCACCGCCTGGTGGACGGCACGGTGATCACGGTCCCGATGAACGCGGCATGGTTCGACGAGTACGACTGGTCGGTCGAGAACCACGGTGTGGAGCCGGACCTGGACGCGCTGCGCACTCCACTGGACTGGGCGGAGGGCCGCCATGCCCAGATGGACGACGCGATCGACCTCTGCCTGGAACTGCTGAAGAAACAAGGCTCGGCGCAGCCTCCCGGGTACGAGAGCGTCCCGAATCTGCGCCGTCCGAAGCTCCCTCCGCGAAAGGCATGAGGCAGCGCCGAGCCTCGCGATGAAGCGTTGGCTTCGGGACAGGTGCCCTGCCTTCGGGACAGGCGCCCTGCGGGGACGGAGCCGCACCGGGTACGAACGAGAGGCGCGCCCGTCGTCACGGGTGCGCCTCTCATCCACGCGGTACAGCGCAAGCGCTCGCGTCAGATGTCGTAGTCCTGGTTGAACCTGTCCTCGGCGTCCTGCATGGCCTTGCGGGTCATGTCCTGCTCCCGGCCACGGGGAGTCCGCTCCGGGTCTTCCTTCCCCGGCTGCGAACCACGCTCCGGCACCTCGCCCTTCGCACCGCTCATCTGCCGCTTCGACGGCTTCGCCTGCCTCGACGGCTTCGCCTGCTTCGACTGCTCCTCGAGCTTCGAGGCCTTGTCCTTGGGCTGGTCCTTCATACCCATGAAGATTCACTCCTAGAAGAGTGTGAGGGGGATCCGGGGGCCCGTACGCCCCCTGGGCCTCGACCAGCGTGGCACGCAAGGACATACCTCGCATTTCGATCAACGATGCTGTGTACGGGCCTCCTCGTCCGCCGCTCCGCCCGCCCCCACGAGCCCCTTCCCGACGCCCCCCAGCCGAGGCTCGAAGCGCCGCATCTCCCGCTGCCCCACCGCCCCGATCAGCGACGGCAGGAAGCCCCGCACCGACTGCATCCCCCGCAGCCACGACTGCGCGTACACATGCGAGGACCGCCGTTCGATCCCTGCCACGATCCGGTCCACCGCCGGGCCGAGCGGATACGTCTTGTTCGAGGGCCACGGCAGCCGCTGCCGCAGCTCCCGCATCACCTCGTCCTGGTCCGCTCCGCGCACCATGTCCGTGTCCGTCCAGGACAGATAGCCGACCCCGACCCGCACACCCTTGTACCCGACCTCCGCGCGCAGGCTGTGCGCGAACGCCTCGACACCCGACTTCGACGCGCAGTACGCCGTCATCATCGGCGCCGGCGTGATCGCCGCCAGCGACGCGATCTGCAGGAAGTAGCCGCGGCTCTCCGTCAGCACCGGCAGGAACGCCCGGCCGGTGACCGCGCTCCCGATCAGATTGACCTCGATCACCCGCCGCCAGGCGACCGGATCCGAGTCGGCGAACGGGCCGCCGGAGGCGACACCCGCGTTCGCGACGACGATGTCGACCTTGCCGAAGCGCGCCTTGACCTCCTCGGCGACCCGGGCCATCGCCTCGTGGTCGGTGACGTCCGCGAACCAGTGGTCGCTCTCGGAGCGCAGCCGCTCCGAGACCTTCTTCAGCTCCTCGGGCTCCAGCCCCACCAGCGCCACCTTCGCGCCGCGCGCGGAGAGCTTGCGGGCCAGCAGCTCGCCCACACCCCGCGCCGCGCCCGTGACGACCGCGACCTGTCCTTCCAGACTGGTCCTGCTCATGCGACCTCCTCCTTGGCATTCTGCTTCACGGTCGCCTTCGCGGACCCGTTCGCGTTCAGGTACGTACCGGCCAGCTCACGGATCTTCGCGGTGACGACCTCCGGAGCCTCCACCGGTGTCATATGTCCCATCCCGGCGAGCTCCACTAGCTCGACGCACTCGGGCAGCGCGGCCGCCAGCCGCCGCGCGTGCGCCACCGGCGTGAGCCGGTCGGCCGTGCCGGACACCACCACAGCCGGCACCCTCAACCCCCGTACACCCGTGTCGAGATCGAGCTCGGCGAGCACACGCGCCCAGGCCACCCGGGCCGCCCGCGGACAGGCGTGCACGATACGGGCGCACTCCGCGACCCGTTCCGGCGCCGAACCGGGGCCCATCGTCCCGTACTTGAGAATGCGCTTCGAGAGCGGCGTCACCGGGCCGAGCGGGGCGCGCGCCCCGAGGATCAGCCGGGTGAGCCGGGTCCGGATCCGGCCAGCGCGCAGCGGCAGCACCAGCGAGTCCTCGACCAGCCTCGCGCTGCCCGTGCTGCACAGCAGGACAGCCGCCGCGTGCTCCGTGAAGGCGGCCCGGCCCGACGCGGCCATCAGCGTCATCCCGCCCATGGAGTGCCCGGCGAGCACGGCCTTCTCGCCCGGAGCCAGTGCCGATGCGAGTACCGCTTCCAGGTCGTCGGCGAGCAGATCCGTGCCGACCGCGGCGTGCGGCGTACGGCCGTGACCGCGCTGGTCGTAGACGACCACCCGGTGATCGGCCGCCAAGTCCCGTATCTGTGCGGCCCAGAAGTGCGTCGAGCAGGTCCAGCCGTGGGCGAGCACCACCGTGGGCGCGTCCTCGGGACCGTGCACCTCGACATGGATCCGGGAACCGTCGGCGGAGACAGCGGTGAGTTCGCGATCGGCGACGGGAGGAGAGTCCGTACGCCGCAGCAGCCGGCTCATCGCACGACCTCCGCGGGCTCCACGGCCTGCCCGGCGCCCACGGCCGGCTCGGCGTCCTTCGCGGGCACCCGGACGACCTCGTACTCCGCGAGGTCCACCTCACGCGTAGCACGCCGGAACTCACCGGTGGTCCCGGGCCAGAGCGTGGTGTTACGGCCGGCCGCGTCGAGATACCAGCTGTCGCACCCGCCGGACTTCCACACGGTCCGCTCCATCCGCTCCTGCAGCCGCCGGTTCCAGGTGTGCACGGCGGACGGCCGGGCCGCGAGCGCCACGCGCCCGCCCAGAACGTTCAACTGCCGCATGTAGTCGGCCAGATAGTTCAGCTGCGACTCGATCATCAGGATCATGGAGGAGTTCCCGAGCCCGGTGTTCGGGCCGATGATCGTCATCCAGTTGGGGAAGCCCGCCGCGGTGGCGCCGCGCAGCGATTGCATCCCGTCCTTCCACGCCTCGGCGAGAGTGATCCCGTCGGCGCCGACCACGCGCTCGGCGATCGGCATGTCCGTCACTCGGAAACCCGTACCGAAGATGATCGCGTCGGCCTCGGTCTCGGTCCCGTCGGCCGCGACCAGCGTCGATCCGCGCACTTCCGCGAGCCCGGAGGCCACCACGTCCACATTCGGCTCGGCGAGGGCCGGGTAGTACTCGCTCGACAGCAGGATCCGCTTGCAGCCGATGCGGTACGAGGGCGTGAGCTTGGCGCGCAGCGCCGGGTCCTTGATCGAGCGGCCCATATTGCGCTTGGCGATCGACTCGATGAGACCGAGCTCGTTCGGGCGCTTGGTGAACGCGCTGACCTGCAGCTCCCTGATCCCCCAGAGCAGCCCGCGGCGGGCGGCGCCGGTGAACGGCAGTTGACGGTGCAGCCAGCGCTCGGCACCGGTGATCGCGCGGTCCATGCGCGGCATCACCCATGGCGGGGTCCGCTGAAACAGCGTCAGCTGTGCGGCCTCCGGCTGGATCGACGGCACGATCTGGATCGCCGACGCACCGGTCCCGATCATGGCGACGCGCTTGCCG
Source organism: Streptomyces sp. NPDC002926 (assembly GCF_053591755.1). NCBI lineage: Bacteria > Bacillati > Actinomycetota > Actinomycetes > Kitasatosporales > Streptomycetaceae > Streptomyces > Streptomyces sp. NPDC002926. The sequence goes on along the minus strand of NZ_JBSFUK010000010.1, from coordinate 46,253 downwards.
CGCAGGTCGTAGTCATGGTCCCAGCGGGAGGAGTGGAAGACCTTGCCGGGGAATCCGGCGAGCCCGGGAATCTCCGGAATCTTGGGGTCCGACAGTGGCCCGGTCGCCGAGACCACGACATCGGCGGTCAGCGTCCCCTTCGAGGTCTCTATCTCCCAGCGCAGCGCGTCCTTGTCCCAGCGCATCATCAGCACTTCGTGACGGAGGCGTATGTGGGAGCGGAGCCGGAAGGTGTCCGCGACATGCTCCAGATACGCGCGGATGTGCTGCTGCCCGGAGAACGTGCGCGGCCAGTCGGGGTTGGGCGCGAAGGAGAACGAGTAGAGATGCGAGGGCACGTCGCAGGCGCACCCGGGATAGCTGTTGTCCCGCCAGGTCCCGCCGACGGAGTCGGCCCGCTCCAGGACGACGAAGTCGGTGATCCCTTCGCGGCGCAGCCGGACCGCGGCCCCGAGGCCGCCGAATCCGGATCCGATCACCGCCACCCGTACGTGCTCGTGCTGGCCCATGCCGCCGCCTCCCGCTGAACGTCACAACCCCGCCAGCGATCACTGGCACAGTTGGGAGAGTAGAGCAGCAACATACCCGGCGGTAGGGGGCGGACCGAGTAAGTTACTGCCGGTACAACATAGGCTGGCCGACGTGGCAGAAGGACGAGCAGGGCGCGAGTACCGCATGGAGGAGCTGGCCAAGGAGGCCGGCATCACGGCGCGCACGGTGCGCTTCTACCGCGAGCGCGGACTGATCCCGCCGCCCCGCCGCGAGGGCCGTATCGCCTGGTACGACGAGCATCATCTGGCCCGGCTCCACACGATCGCCGCACTGCTGGAACGCGGCCACACGCTCAACGGCATCGCGGATCTCGCCACCGCCTTCGAGAGCGGACGCGACGTCGGCGAGGTGCTCGGCCTCGGCGAACCCACCGAGGAGACGCCGGTCAGGCTCAGCCCGGAGGAGCTCGCCGACTACTTCGAGGGCGAGGTCACTCCCGAGAACCTGGCCGCCGCGCTGGACCTCGGCTATCTGGCGACGGACGGCGACGAGATCGTCCACATCAGCCGGCGCCTGCTGGACGTCTCGGCGGCACTCGTACGGGAAGGCGTACCGCTCGCCGTGGTCCTGGACACGGGCCGCCGGGTCCGCGCCCACGCGGACGCGCTGGCCGAACTCTTCGTCGAGGTGCTGAACACCCACACCCCACAGGGCGGTGCGGACCGGCTGCGCCCGCTGGCGAAGAGCGTCGTGGACGCGGAACTCTCGATGGCGATGGACCGCCTGCTGCGCAGGGCAACGGACCGGTAGCGGCGACAAGGGCACGGCCCGCCGGACCGCAGCTCGTACGGCTGCGGCTCATGACCACTGGAGTGCCCGTGGACCAGCGCAGAGCCCGTAGACCACTGCAGAGCTCGCCGACCACTGCAGAGCTCGCCGACCGCTACAGCTGATAGGCCCCTACAGCTCGTAGACCACTACAGCTCGTAGACCGCCGTCACCGGCGCATGGTCGCTCCACCGCTCCCCGTGCGTCGCCGCCCGCTCGACCCACGCCTTCACCGCGCGCTTCGCCAGACCCGGCGTCGCCACCTGGTAGTCGATGCGCCAGCCTGTGTCGTTGTCGAAGGCCCGTCCCCGGTACGACCACCAGGAGTACGGCCCCTCCTCGTCCGGGTGCAGCGCGCGCACCACGTCCACGTACTCCGCCTCGTCGAAGACACGGGTCATCCACTCCCGCTCCTCGGGCAGGAACCCGGAGTTCTTCTTGTTGCCCTTCCAGTTCTTGAGGTCGGCCTCCTGGTGCGCGATGTTCCAGTCGCCGCAGACCACGACCTCGCGCCCGTCGGCCGCCGCGCGCGCCTTCAACTCGGCGAGGTACGGCAGGAACTCCGCCATGAACCGCGTCTTCTCGTCCTGACGCTCCGTCCCCACCTCGCCCGAGGGCAGGTAGAGGCTGGCGACCGTGACGCCGGGCAGGTCCGCCTCGACGTACCGGCCGCTCGCGTCGAACTCGCCCGACCCGAACCCGATCCGCACCTGGTCCGGCTCGCGCCGTGTGTAGAGCGAGACGCCCGCACGGCCCTTCGCGACGGCCGGGGCGTGCACCGTGTGCCAGCCCTCGGGCTCGCGCACCTCGTCGGGGAGCTGGTGCGCCTCGGCCCGCACCTCCTGGAGGCAGATCGCGTCGGCGGCGGTACCGGCCAGCCACTCCACGAAGCCCTTCTTGGCCGCGGCGCGGAGTCCATTGACATTCACGGTGGTCACGGTGAGCATCCCGGCAGCCTACCGAGCACCACACCGGCAGCATGTATTCGCATGCACGTACGCTTCTGGGCATGGAATTGCGCACCATGCCCTTCGACCACCCCGATGCCGTCAAACTCAACGACCAGGTCCAGCTCGAGTACGGCGAGCGCTACAGCGACGAGGGCGAGAGCGAGGGCGATGTCACACCGCTCGACGCCTCGATGTTCACACCGCCCCACGGTCTCTATCTCCTCGCGTACGACGACCGGGGCCGGCCCGTCGCCACCGGCGGCTGGCGCTCGCAGGACGCGAACGACGAGGGTTACTCCGACGGAGACGCCGAGCTCAAGCGCATGTATGTGATCCGCGAGGCGCGCGGTCTGGGTCTGGCCCGCCGGATCCTGGCCGCCCTGGAGGACGACGCCCGCGCCGCCGGCCGCACCCGCATGGTCCTGGAGACCGGCACCAAGCAGCCCGAGGCGATCGCCCTCTACACCTCCAGCGGCTACACGCTCTGCACGGCGAAATTCGGCCACTACCGCGAGTACGAGAACAGCCGCTGCTTCGCGAAGCCTTTGTCGCGACCCTGACATATCCAAGATTCCCGTGGCACTCTGCCTCACGCACGCCGATCCGCACCGCCTCATCCCCCACCCTGCCCGCGCGACTCCACGCGCGGGCACGGCAGAAGGAGACATGCGTGAGACGCCATCGCACCGCCGCCGGGATCCTGTTGGCCGTCGGCACCCTGCTCACCGGAGCGCTGTCCGCCACCTCCGCCGGCGCCGCCCCCACACCGGACACCGCACCCACCGTCTTCAAGCAGCGGCAGACGCAAGGCTTCTGGACCGCTGAGCGGATGCGCAACGCCACTCCGCTCGACCTGATCCAGGCCGCTCCCGGCTCGGTCAGAGCCCCCCGGTCCGGCGGCAAGGAGACGGTGGTCCCGCCGACCGCCCTCTCCCCCACCGCCTTCCCGCAGGCCGGCGGCGCGTGGACGGGCGGCGGCGCCGTGGTCAAGACATCGGGCCGGGTGTTCTTCACCTTCCAGGGCCGTACGGCATCCTGCTCCGGCGACTCGGTCACCGGCCAGAACGGCAGCACGGTGATCACCGCGGGTCACTGCGTGAAGTACCAGGGCAGCTGGCACACCAACTGGGTCTTCGTGCCCGCGTACAACAACGGCCAGGCGCCGTACGGTCAGTGGTCCGCCACCAAGACGTTCTCGACGGACCAGTGGGCGGCGAGCGAGGACATCAACTACGACGTCGGCCTGGCCGTCGTCGCCCCGCTGAACGGCAAGAGGCTCGCCGATACGGTCGGGGCGCAGGGACTGAGCTTCAACGGCGGCTACAACAAACCCATGTACGCCTTCGGCTTCCCCGCGGCCGCACCGTACGACGGCACGAAGCTGATCTACTGCAGCGGCAACAGCTCGAAGGACTTCCTGTTCTCGCAGGACCACAGCCTGGGCTGCAATATGACGGGCGGCTCCAGCGGCGGCCCCTGGTTCACCTCGTTCAGCGAGGCCACCGGCACCGGGCTGCAGGCATCGGTGAACAGCTTCGGCTACATCTTCCTGCCCAACCGGATGTTCGGCCCGTACTTCGGCAATGAGGCCAAGGCCGTCTACGACAAGGCCCAGACCTCCTGATCCATTCGGGAGCCGGCGGGGCCGCTCAGTCCCCGCCGGTCTCACCGAGTACGCGGGAGGGCACCCGGGCGGCGCTGACCCCGGCGGGGCCGGGTCAGCGCCGCCCGCTGCCGGCAGGCACACCGTCACCGGCCGCGCCCGCCATCTCGTGCTCGCCCTCGGTGTCCACATGCGGCAGGATCCGGTCCAGCCACCGCGGCGTCCACCATGCGGCCCGCCCCATCAGCGTCATCACCGCCGGCACCAGCAGCAGCCGCACCACGGTCGCGTCGATGAGCACGCTCACGGCCAGGCCCAGGCCCAGCATCTTGACCACGATGTTGTCGCTGACCACGAAGGCGGCGAAGACGCTCACCATGATGAGCGCGGCGCAGGTGATGACGCGTGCGGTGATCTCCAGCGCGTGCGCGACGCTCGCCTTCGGGTCGCCGGTGCGCAGCCATGCCTCGTGCACGCGGGAGAGCAGGAAGATCTCGTAGTCCATGCTCAGTCCGAAGACGATGGCGAACATCATCATCGGCACATAACTCTCGATGGGTACCTTGCCCGACACCCCCAGCGCCGGGCCGCCCCAGCCCCACTGGAAGACGGCCACCACCACTCCGTACGAGGCAGCGATGGACAGGACGTTGAGCACGGCCGCCTTGACCGCGACCAGCAGTCCGCGGAAGACGATCAGGATGATGAGGAAGGCGAGAGCGACCACCACGGCGATGATCAGGGGCAGTCGGCTGGAGACGATGTCCAGGAAGTCGACCTGGGCCGCGGTCGTCCCGGTGACATAGCCCTGCGCGGCAGTGCCGTTGACGGCCTCGGGCAGGGCGTCGTCCTCCAGCCGGTTGACCAGCTCTGTGGTGACCTCGTCCTGCGGCGCCTGCTGCGAATAGGCGGTGCCGACCAGTACGTCCCCGTCCTTGGTGGGCTTCAGCGGGGTGATGGCGGCGGCCCCCGGCACATGGGTGAGCGCCTTTCGGGCCTGTGTCGCGAGCGCCGCGCGGTCGGCGGACGGGACCGCGGTCTGGTCGATGACAAGGGTCAGCGGCCCGTTGGACCCGGGGCCGAAGGCGCCGGACATGAGGTCGTACGCCCGCCGGTCGGTGAAGGACTTCGGGTCGGCGCCGTCCCCGATGTGGCCGAGCTGGATGGAGAACAGCGGGATGGCGAGCACGGCGATGACGGCCACCCCACCGGTCAGGAACCACCACGGCCGGCGCTCGACGCGCTGCGCGTACCGGTGCCAGGTGCCCTGCGCCTCGGCGCCCGGCTCGGCGTCCGTCTCCGCGATCGGCTTGCGCACCCGGTACTTGTCGATCCGTCGGCCGATCAGCCCCAGCAGCGCGGGCACCAGGGTGAGCGCGCCGGCGACCGCCGAGATCACGGTGACGGCGGCCGCCACACCGAGTTTGGAGATGAAGCTGACCCCGGAGACCGACAGTCCCATCAGGGCGATGATGACGGTGCATCCGGAGACGAGCACCGCCCGGCCGCTGGTGGCCACCGCCATGCCCGCGGCGGCCACGGGATCGGCGCCGTTCATGAGGTTCTGCCGATGCCGGGTGATCAGGAACAGCGCGTAGTCGATGCCCACGCCGAGACCGATCATGGTGGCCAGCGTGGGTGAGACGGTGGCGAAGGTGAACGCGGCGGCGAGCAGCCCGAGGCAGGCGAGCCCGCAGATCACACTGACCAGCGCCGTCAGCAGTGGCACACCGGCGGCGAGCACACTGCCGAAGCCGATCAGCAGAACGAGGATCGCCACGCCGAAGCCGATCAGCTCACTGAGCCGGTCGTTGGCCTCGGGTCTGGCCAGCTCTCCCAGCGGACCGCCGTACTCCACATCCACCCCGGCGGAGCGCAGCGGCTGGACGGCCGAGTCCACACCGCCGAGATACGACTTCTCCAGAGTGGACGGCTGCACATCGAAGCGGACCGTGATGTACGCGGTTGCGCCGTCCGTGGAGAGCGGGCCGATGTTCTGCCCGGCCGGCTGCTGCGGAGGAGGCGTCGAGCCCGGCGGAGGCAGCGGGTTCTGCGCGGACAGCACATGCGGCAGCTTCCGGAGGCTGCCGATCACCGTGGACATCTGCGGGGCGAAGCCGGTGAGTGGCTTGGCCGTGTCGTTCAGGACGATCTGGGCGGCGTATCCGCCGGCAGCGGGATCGTGCTCCTTGAGCACGTCCAGCCCCTCGGTCGACTGGACTCCGGGCAGCGAGAAGTTGTCGGAGTAGTCGCCGCCGTACGCGTGCTGCAGAACCTGCAGGCCCGCGAGGGCGACCAGCCAGGCCAGGATGACCACCCCACAGCGGCGGGCGCACCCTTCACCGAGTCGCCGCAGCAGGCCTTTGCGGGGGGCGGGCGCGGGCGCGGCTGCGGGGGGTGGGGCGGAGGCGGAGGAAGGCGCGGGGGAGTCCTGCGGAGGCTGAGCCAACGACATGCGTTTCTCCCGACGAGAACCGGCGCACGGATGGCTGCCGAAGTCTGGAGGTGCTCTCTCCGCCACCGACCCGGAGAGAAACACAGCGGACATTCAGCATTAAAAGACCGATCCGCTCGCACGGCATGCGCAAAACGACGAGATCCCGTCCGGTCGGAATGACCGGACGGGATCTCGTCAGTTGTTGTGGACCTGTGGGGATTTGAACCCCAGACCCCCTCGATGCGAACGAGGTGCGCTACCAGACTGCGCCACAGGCCCTTGCAACGAGTGAAACCTTAGCACCCCCATTGGGGTGCTTGGAAATCCGTTCCCTCGCTGGTCACGGAAGCACGCCGGCGGAGCCGGGACGCGTCCGTGCTCACTCGTTGGCGGCGCGTGGCCGGTCCTCTTCCGCGTACTGGTCGAAGAGCGGCGTGCGGCCGCGGTCGCGGGCCCGGCGGGCCGAGGACGTCCGCTGGCGCGGAGGCGCGTCGGCCGCCGGCGCCGATTCCTGGGTCGGCTCCGCGGTCGAGGAGCGCGCCGAGCTCCAGGTCTCCGGGTCGCTGAAGTCCACGCCGCTCGTCGCGCGGGGAGCGACCGGAGCGGTGACGTACGTCGGCAACGGGACCGGGACCGGGTCCCAGCTGTCGCCGCGCGCCGGGCCGCGTTCGCGCTGCTGGTCGACCCACTCCGCGTGGTCGGTCTGCTCGACCAGCGCGCGGCGTCCTGCCTCCTGCGGGGAGAGCGCGACGGCGGGTTCGGGCTCGGGACGCGTCTCCTGCTCCTCGTCAGGCTCGACCGCGGACGCCGCCGCGGCCTGGTGCCGACGGGGACGGTTCTCGCGCAGCTGCTGCGCCGCGGCCTCTGCCCGGCGCCGGTCCATGGTGAACGCGAAGCGCCGCCGCTCCCGGCCGCGCAGATGCACGATGTACACACTGAGGAGCACCGCCGGGAGGGCCGGGGCCCACAGGAAGCCGAGTCCGCCGACCGCAGCGACAATCGTGCCGAGTGTGAAGGCGAAGAAGAGGACCACCGTGGTGCGTCTGCGGCGGGCCAGGACCTTGGTACGGCGGGCACGCTCGGCGGCGGCGGCGCCGTCCGGACGCGGACGCCGGGCCGCGGGGCGGGCCGACGGCCGGTGCTGGGCCTGGGGGGGTTCCGCCTGCGCGGGCACCGGACGGGCCGGGACGTCGAGCCGGGCTTCGGTACGGGCCGGGGGCATGGCGAAAGCCCGGACGTCCACGGAACTCAAACGGTCCGTGGCCGCGTCCGGGTCCACGTCGGACCCCGGCTCCTCGGCCGTGCGCTCTCGCAGCTCCTTGGCGTACCGGCGCTCCATCGCCCCGCGTCCGGACAGCAGCCGGATGGCGGTGGAGAAGCGTTCCGTCGGACGGGCTTCATTGAGCTCGTCCTGCCTGCGGAGCCACATCGGCACCAAGTAGGCGGCCCAGGCCCCGACGATGACTGCGTAGATGAGGCCACTGCTACTCACGCTTCACACCGTAGAGGGCTTCTCGCGAGGGCATCCGCCAATTGGCCCGGTGTGTCGCACGATCTGGCTGATATCACGGACTTTTTTTGTGATTGTTCAGATCAGTTCATGGCCGACGGCGATCAATTTCGAACATTTATTTTATTTCCCGTGGCGTTCCGGGTCGCGCCTGGTGCCAGCGGCGCAGCAGTCCCTCCGGCACCTCCTCGGCCGTGAGCGCGAAGACCAGATGGTCCCGCCACGCACCATCGATGTGGAGGTAACGGGGACGCAGACCCTCGTCGCGGAATCCGAGTTTCTCCACGACCCGGCGGCTGGGGACGTTTTCCGGGCGAATGCAGACTTCGATGCGGTGCAGTCCGACCGTACGGAAGCAGTGGTCGACGGCGAGGGCGACAGACGTCGGCATGACACCGCGGCCCGCCACCTCCCGGTCGACCCAGTAGCCGACATGCCCCGAACACATCGAGCCCCAGGTGATTCCGGCGACCGTCAGCTGACCGACGAGCTGTCCCCGGTACTCGATGACGAAGGGCAGCATCCGGCCGGCGTTGGCCTCGGCGCGCAGATGGCGGACCATCTGGCGGTAGGTGGGACGCTGCGCGGCCGGGCCGCCGGGGGCGGGTGGCGGAATCGTCGCCTCCCAGGGCCGCAGCCAGTCGCGGTTGCGCCGGTTGACCTCGCGCCAGGCCCGCTGGTCGCGCAGCTTTATCGGGCGAAGGGCGATATCGCCGTCCGCCAGGATCACCGGCCAGAACGGGGCGTTCAGCTTGAGCTCCTGGGGGTCCCCCCGGACGGAGTCCGGGGGATGGGTCTGGGGTGGTCTCCACCGCGGATCTGTTCGACGGCGTGAATCAGGAGCTTCTCCAGTACGGCGAGTCCGTCGCGTACTCCGCCCGTGGAGCCTGGGAGGTTGACGATCAGGGTGCGGCCGGCGACACCGGCGAGTCCACGGGACAGGGCCGCGGTAGGCACCTTGTCGCGTCCGTACGCGCGGATCGCCTCGGGGATGCCGGGGATCTCGTGGTCCAGGACGCGGGCGGTGACGTCGGGCGTCCGGTCGGTGGGCGAGATGCCGGTGCCGCCGGTGGTGAGGATGACGTCGTACGCGGCCGCGATCCCGTCCCGCAGGGCCTGCTCGACGGGGTCGCCGTCCGGCACGACCCGGGGGCCTTCGACCTGGAAGCCGAGCGCGGCCAGGCCCTCGGCGAGGATCGGGCCGCCCTTGTCGGCGTAGACCCCGGCGGAGGCACGGTTCGATGCCGTCACGACAAGGGCCCGGTACGGCGCGGCCGGCTCGGCGGCGGTCGCGTCGGCGGCGGTCGCGTCGGCGGCGGTCGCGTCGGCGGCGGTCGCGTCGAGACCGGCGGTTTCCGGGGCGGCGGCCTCGGGGCCGGGCCCGTGGCTGTGGCCGTAGACCTCTCCGGCCCGCGGCGCCGGGCTCATGAGCGGATCCAGTCGCCGGACTTGCCGCCCGTCTTCTCCTCGACCCGCACGTCGGTGATGACCGCCGCCTTGTCCACGGCCTTGACCATGTCGACGACGGTGAGCGCGGCGACCGATACCGCCGTCAGGGCCTCCATCTCGACGCCCGTGCGGTCCGTCGTCTTCACCGTCGCGATGATCTCGACGGCGTCGTCGGCGACCTTCAGATCGAGTTTCACACCGGAGACCGCGAGCGGATGGCAGAGCGGGATCAGATCGGGAGTGCGCTTGGCGCCCATGATGCCCGCGATACGAGCCGTGGCGAGAGCGTCGCCCTTGGGGACGCCCTCACCCCGCAGCAGCTCCACGACCTGCGGTGATACCAGGACCCTGCCGCTGGCGCGGGCGGTGCGTGAGGTGACGTCCTTCCCGGAGACGTCGACCATGCGGGCCGCCCCCGCCTCGTCGATGTGCGTCAGCCTGTCGTGCGTGCTCATTGGTGCGGCGCTCCCGGTCCGGGCCTTCACGGCCTGTTTGGGCAGACACGGTACCGCCACCGCACACAGGTCACCCGATGAGGACCACTTCCATCTCCGCGCCGGGCTCGACCGAGGTGTCGGACTCCGGGACGACGATCAGGCAGTCCGCATGGGCGAGCGCCGCGATCAGATGGGAGCCGGAGCCGCCGACCGGGGAGACGGTGCCCGATTCGGGGTCGTACGCACCCCGCAGGAACTGCCGCTTGCCGGAGGGGGACGACAGGGCCTTGTCGGCCTTGAGTGCGGCGCGGACCTTCGGCCGGTGGACGTCCTTCAGGCCCATCAGGGCCCGGATCGCGGGACGTACGAAGAGTTCGAAGGAGACGTAGCACGAGACCGGATTGCCAGGCAGCGCCAGCAGCGGGGTGTGCTCGTGGCCGATCGAACCGAAGCCCTGCGGCTTGCCGGGCTGCATGGCGAGCTTGCGGAAATCGATCCCGCTACCCGGCACGTCCTCGTCACCCACGGACGAGAGGGCTTCCTTGACCACGTCGTACGCGCCGACGCTGACACCGCCCGTCGTGACCAGCAGATCGGCACGGATCAGCTGGTCCTCGATGGTGGCGCGCAGGGTCTCCGCGTCGTCCGCGACCGCGCCCACCCGGTAGGAGAGGGCGCCCGCGTCACGTGCGGCGGCGCACAGCGCGAAGCTGTTGGAGTCATAGATCTGGCCCTCGCCCAACCGCTCGCCGGGCTGGATCAGTTCGCTGCCGGTGGAGAGCACGACGACGCGCGGGCGTGGCCGTACCCGCACGGAGCCGCGGCCGATCGCGGCGAGCAGTCCGATCTGCGGCGGGCCGAGGACCGTGCCTTCCTCCAGCGCCAGATCGCCCGCCTGGACGTCGCTGCCGCGCGAGCGCACATGGGCCCCTGCCTCGACCGGGCGGTGGACGCGGACCTCGCCGCTCGCGCCCTCGGGGGCCTCGCCGGCCGGGCGCATCGTGGTGGCCGCGCCGCCGCCCGTACCGCCGTCGGTCCACTCGACGGGGACGACCGCCTCCGCGCCGGGCGGCAGCGGGGCGCCGGTCATGATGCGCGCGGCCTGGCCGGGGCCGACCGTGGGCAGGCCGCCGCCGCCGGCCGCCACATCGCCGATGACCGTGAGGACGGCCGGGAACTCCTCGGTGGCTCCCGATACATCCGCCGTACGGACCGCGTAGCCGTCCATGGAGCTGTTGTCGAAGGGGGGCAGGGCAACCTGCACCGTGACGTCCTCGACGAGAACGCAGCCCTGGGCGTCCGGCAGTTGCAGCTCGATCGGATCCAGCGGACGGATCGCGCCGAGGATGTCCTCCAGATGGTCGTCCACCGACCAGATCGTGCTGCTCACGGTGCTACATCTCCTCGGTCACATAACTGCGAAGCCAGGTCCGGAACTCCGGGCCCAGGTCTTCACGTTCGCACGCGAGTCTGACAATTGCCCGCAAGTAGTCGCCACGATCGCCGGTGTCATAGCGGCGGCCCTTGAAAACGACGCCGTGCACCGGGCCGCCCACCTTCTCGTCCTCGGCGAGTTTCTCGAGGGCGTCGGTGAGCTGGATCTCGTTGCCGCGACCCGGCTCGGTCTGCCGGAGTATCTCGAAAACCGCGGGATCCAGGACATAGCGGCCGATGATGGCGAGGTTGCTCGGCGCCTCGGACGGGTCGGGCTTCTCGACCAGCTTGGTCACCCTGACCACGTCGGACTCGCCGGTGGCCTCGACGGCCGCGCAGCCGTACAGATGGATCTGGGCGGGATCGACCTCCATCAGCGCGATGACGCTGCCGCCCTCCCGCTCCTGGATCTCGACCATGCGGGCGAGCAGCGGGTCGCGCGGGTCGATCAGGTCGTCGCCGAGGAGGACCGCGAAGGGCTGGTCGCCGACGTGCGGGGCGGCACACAGCACGGCGTGGCCGAGGCCGCGCGGGTCGCCCTGGCGCACATAGTGCATGGTGGCGAGATCGCTCGACTCCTGCACCTTGGCCAGACGTTCGGCGTCGCCCTTGCGGGTGAGCGCGCTCTCCAGCTCGTAGTTGCGGTCGAAGTGGTCCTCGAGCGGGCGCTTGTTGCGACCTGTGATCATGAGTACGTCGGAGAGACCGGCCGCGACCGCCTCCTCGACGACGTACTGGATCGCAGGCTTGTCGACGACAGGCAGCATCTCTTTGGGAGTGGCTTTCGTGGCAGGCAGGAACCGGGTTCCGAGGCCTGCGGCAGGGATGACAGCCTTGCTGATCCTGGGGTGCGACTGAGTCATACGCTTCACACTATCCGGTGAGATTGGGCTGAAGATGAGGCTCCGGTTAACTTCCTGCTCATAAAGGCGTATACGAGAGGTTTCTGAGAACGCAATGAGCGGCGACTTGTCCCGAAAGAGTGCGGTACGACGTGAACTCCTCGACGCCCGGAGCCTTCTGTCCACTGAGGACGTCCAGGAGGCCGCCGCGGTTCTCGCGCGACAGGCTCTGAATCTCCCGGAATTGACCGAGGCGGGCACGGTTGCCGCCTATGTCTCGGTGGGGCGCGAGCCCGGCACGCGGGCGCTGCTCGAAGCGCTGCGCGAGCGGGGAGTGCGCCTCCTGCTGCCGGTCCTGAAGGCGGACAACGATCTGGACTGGGGCGAATACAGAGGCGCGGAGCATCTGGTGCGCGCGGGCCGCGGACTGCTGGAGCCGGACGGCGAGCGGCTGGGCGTGGACGCCGTACTGGAGGCGGATGCCGTGCTCCTTCCGGGGCTCGCGGTGGACTCGCGCGGTATGCGACTCGGCCGCGGCGGCGGTTCGTACGACCGGGTCCTCTCCCGGCTCGCGGCGGCCGGCGCCGACCCCGCGCTGGTGGTTCTGCTGTACGCGAACGAGGTACTCGCACGGGTCCCGGAGGAACCGCACGACCACCCCGTACACGCCGTGGTGACGCCCACGGCCGTCAGGCGCTTTACGGAGTGAGCTCGAGGGTGTCGACGGTCTTCGCCTTCACGGCCGCGTCACCGTAGGCCCAGTCGAGCAGCTCACCCTTCGCCCACTTGTCCGTCTGGTCGGTGTAGTGCGCGCTGTACGCGTGCCCCGACGCACCGGACAGACTGATCCAGCGGGACTTGTCCCAGTCACCGACGTTGACGACCATCCGCATCGACGGCACCCAGATGACTCCGTAGCCGCCCGCCGCGTTCCAGCCGGTGGCGTTGACCGCCGCCTCGCCGCCGCCCAGGTTCCACGGACCGCGGTTGAGCACGAACTGCAGGAAGCCGGGACCCTCGGTACCGAGGGTCTGGTTCTTCAGCGTCAGCTGGTGCAGCCTGCCCCAGCTCCAGCTGGAGGCGTCCTTGCCGAGCTCGGCCGTCAGCTCCCAGCGGGCGTCCTCCATGGCCCGGGCGAGCAGCTCGTCCCGGGTGGTGGTGGCCTTGTCCGTGCGGCTGGCCGGGGACTGCCACCACTCGTTCTTCTCGTCCTCGAGGATCCTGCGTACGACCTCGTACCAGCGGTCGCCGCCGTCCGGCTGCGCCGACTCGGTGTCCCGCTGGCCGCACTCCCGCACCCGCTCGCTGAGCTGGTCGTCCGGGGCCGAGCTGTCGGCCGGACGGACGCTCAGGCACTCCCCCTCGACCCGCAGCTCCTTGGGCAGTTTGTTGCCGAAGGCGAGCTTGAGGACATTGCGCCAGACCCCGTTGAAGTACGCGGCGGCACCGGAGTCCGGCTCCTGGGTGTAGTCCCAGCCCTCCAGCAGCTTCTGGGCCTCGCGGACGTAGCTGTCCGAGACATCGATCTTGAGCAGGTAGGGCGTCAGCAGCTTGGCGATCTCGCTGCTGTTGTCCATCTGCATGGTGCGCATGTCTTCGGTCGAGATCTTCCCGCCGCCCTGGATCTTCGACTCGATGAGGTCGTTGATCCGCTGGCTGCGGGCGCCGTAGCCGTAGTCCTTGGTCAGCAGGTACGGGTACTTCTTCGCATCGATCACCGACTGGTTGGCGGTGACGATGTAGCCGCGCTCGGGGTTGTACTCGTACGGCAGCTCATCGAAGGGGATGTAGCGCTTCCACTTGTACCGGGGGTCCCAGCCGGGAACGGGCTTCGTGCCGTCGCCCTCGGCGCGGACCGGGATCCTGCCGGGAGCCTGGTAGCCGATATTGCCCTTGACGTCGGCGTAGACGAGGTTCTGCGAGGGGACCTCGAAGTTCTTGGCGGCCGCGCGGAAGGAGTTGAAGTCCCTGGCGCGGTTGAGCTCGAAGACCGCGTCCATGGACTTGCCGGGCTGCAGCGCGGTCCACTGGAGCGCGACGGCGTACCCGGCGCCACGGTCAGGGGCGGCGTTCGGGACCGGGGCCTTCTCGCCGACCTGCTCCAGCTCGCTGCTGCGGTCGGAGACCAGCGGGCCGTGGCCGGTGGAGCGCACCGTGATCGTCTTGGCGGAGCCGCCCGCGACCTTGATGACCTCCTTGCGGGTCGTCAGCGCCTTCTCCTCGTTGCCCACCTGGTAGCGGTCGCCGCTGAGCTTCTCGAGGTAGAGGTCGGTGACGTCGGCACCGAGATTGGTGAAGCCCCAGGCGATGTCCTGGTTGTGACCGATGATCACGCCGGGCAGGCCGGAGAAGGTGTAGCCGGCGGTGTCGTACTGGCAGGTGGCCGAGACCGTCCGGCAGTGCAGGCCCATCTGGTACCAGAGGGAGGGCAGCGACGGTGCGAGATGCGGGTCGTTGGCCAGCATCGGCTTGTTGGTCGTCGTGTACGCGCCGGAGACGACCCAGGAGTTGGAGCCGATGCCGCTGCCGCTGGGGCCCAGCAGAGCGGGGATCGTGTCGAGGGTCTTGGAGAGCGCGGAGAGCTGGGAGTTGAGGCCCTGGGCGGCGCCCGCCGCGCTGTTCCCGCTGCCGCCGCCGGAGGCGCCGGACGGCTTGGCTGCCGGGTCGAACTTGCCGGTCGCGGGGTCTATACCGCCCTTGGCGACGATCGGCTTGTTCCGGTCGTACGGATAGGCCGGATACAGGTCCTTGATCTGCTTGTCGCTGAGCCTGCTCGTCAGCAGCGAGCGGTCGATCTCGTCCTGCATATTGCCGCGCAGGTCCCAGGCCATCGCCTTGAGCCAGGCCACCGAGTCGACGGGCGTCCACTTCTCGGGCTTGTAGTCGTTGCTGAAGGCAAGGGCGGCGTACTCGACCGAAAGGTCCTTGCCCTCGCGGCCCTTGAGGTAGCCGTTGACGCCGTCCGCGTACGCCTGGAGGTTCTTCTTGGTCTCGGGCGTGAGGAGGGTGTCGTACTCCTTCTGCGCCACCTGGCGCCAGCCGAGAGTGCGCAGGAACGCGTCCGTCTCGACCTGCCCGGAGCCGAACATCTCGGAGAGCCGGCCGGCCGTCATATGGCGGCGGACGTCCATCTCCCAGAAGCGGTCCTGCGCCTGGACGAAGCCCTGGGCGCGGAACAGGTCTTCGTCACTGTCCGCGTAGATCTGCGGGATGCCGTAGTTGTCCCGTCTGACCTCGACCGGGCCGGAGAGGCCGTCGAGTTTGACCGTGCCGTTGGTCTGCGGGAACGAGGCGCGCACGGTGCTGATGCTCCAGTACGTCCCATATCCGACACCCGCGACAAGCGCCAGCACCAGGACGATCACGAGCAGGCGAGCGCGTCGCCCCTTCTTCTTCTTGGGGGAAGAGGCGGTTGTGTTGGCGGGCATCGCTGTCCTTCGAGGCGCAGGCTGGTCCTGGGTGCTGGAGCAACCATAGGCGCAGCGCTCCGGCGGCCCGGACGCGGTATCCGTAAGGCAGCGGCCGGACCTCTCTCGTACGAATGATCGACCCGTCAAGGAAACGTTAAAGATTAGGTAAGGTAACGAAGTGTCGCCGGCCGGAGGAGCGATCCGGCCCGAAGGCGCGAGGGAAGGATCGGCCACTGAGTGTCCACCAGCTCAATGAACTCCTGCTCATCTGCTCGCTCGTTCTGCTCATCGCCGTCGCGGCGGTACGCATCTCGTCCCGCAGTGGGCTCCCCAGCCTGCTGCTGTATCTCGGGATCGGGATCGCGATCGGGCAGGACGGCATCTTCGACGTCAGGTTCGACGACGCCGAACTGACGCAGGTGATCGGCTATGCCGCGCTTGTGGTGATCCTGGCCGAGGGCGGCCTGGCCACCAAGTGGAAGGAGATCAAACCCGCGTTGCCCGCGGCGGTCGTGCTGTCGACCGTCGGCGTCGCGGTGAGTGTGGGCATCACGGCGGCCGGAGCGCACTATCTGGTCGGGCTCGAATGGCGGCAGGCGCTCATCATCGGCGCGGTCGTGTCCTCGACGGACGCCGCGGCGGTCTTCTCGGTACTGCGCAAGGTGCCGCTGCCGTCCCGGGTGACCGGCGTACTGGAAGCCGAGTCGGGCTTCAACGATGCCCCCGTGGTCATCCTGGTGATGGCCTTCTCCACGGCAGGACCCATCGACGACTGGTACGTACTGGTCGGGAAGATCACGCTGGAGCTGGCGATCGGCGCGGCCATCGGGCTCGCGACGGGCTGGCTGGGCGCGTTCGGGCTGCGGCATGTGGCGCTGCCCGCCTCGGGCCTGTACCCGATCGCGGTGATGGCGATCGCGGTGGTGGCGTACGCGGCCGGCGCCATGGCGCACGGCAGTGGCTTCCTCGCCGTCTATCTCGCCTCCATGGTGCTCGGGAACTCCAGGCTGCCGCACGCGCCGGCGAACCGCGGCTTCGCGGAGGGCCTCGGCTGGATCGCGCAGATCGGCATGTTCGTCCTGCTCGGGCTGCTGGTGACGCCGCACGAGCTGCTCGTCGACTTCTGGCCCGCGGTCGTGGTCGGTCTGGTACTGACCATGGTGGCGCGGCCGCTGGAGGTCTTCATCAGCCTGCTGCCGTTCCGCATTCCATGGCAGGAACAGGTGCTCATGTCATGGGCGGGACTGCGCGGCGCCGTGCCCATCATTCTCGCCACCATCCCGCTGGTCACCTCGATCGAGGGCAGCGACCGGGTTTTCAACATCGTCTTCGTCCTGGTCGTCGTCTACACCCTGGTCCAAGGACCGACGCTGCCCTGGCTGGCGAAGGCCCTGCGGCTCGGCGGCCCGTTCGACGCCGCCGATCTGGGCATCGAGTCGGCGCCGCTGGAGCGGCTGCGCGGGCATCTGCTGTCGGTGGCGATCCCGAAGGGGTCGAAGATGCACGGCGTGGAGGTCGCGGAGCTGCGGCTGCCGGCCGGCTCGGCGGTCACCCTGGTCGTACGCGAAGGGAAGAGCTTCGTACCGCTGCCCTCCACCGTGCTGCGGCGGGGTGACGAGCTGCTGGTGGTGGCGACGGATCCGGTGCGGGACGCCGCGGAGCGGCGGCTGCGGGCGGTCGGACAGGGCGGAAAGCTTGCCGACTGGCTGGGAATGAATGGAAACGCCGGAGGAAGATCCACAGGGAGGTCCGGCTAATCACAGGCAGATCTTGGAATGTGTGGGCTACTTCCCAGGCACGAATCGAATATGCCCTGTAGCATCAAGGCACACTGATCGACCAACTCTGCCTGACGCAGAGCTGGCGCGACCGTATGGCGGCCGCGGAGCCCCCTCAGTGGGCCCCGGTATCTACCGCAGTTCAGCGCAAGAGGACAGCTCTCGGCGGCTCCGTGCGTCTCGTACCACAAGTACGACGCGTACCAGGGAAGCGCTACCAGGCGGCAGAAAGGCACGGACCGTGGCATCCACGGTCAACAACCGTCCTGGATACGGGCAGCTCCTGCGCACACCCGGCGCCTGGACATTCCTGCTCCCCGGCTTCCTGGCGCGGCAGCCCTTCGCGATGCTGACCATCGGCATCGTCCTGCTGGTGCAGCACACCACCGGTTCGTACGGCAGCGCCGGCGCCGTCGCCGCCTTCACCGGCGTCTCCATGGCGCTCTTCGCGCCGCAGAGCGGCAAGCTCGCCGACCGTCTCGGGCAGCGGGCCGTACTGCTGCCCGGCGTGCTCGTGCACACCGCTTCCGTGTCCGCGCTGACGGCGCTCGCGCTGGCACAGGCGCCCCTGTGGGCACTGTTCGTCGCCGCCGTGCCCACGGGTGCTTCGGTACCGCAGGTCGGACCGATGGTGCGGGCCCGCTGGGCGGCCACGCTGGATGGTTCGCCACTGATGTCGACGGCGGCCGCCTTCGAGTCCGTGACGGACGAGTTCACCTTCGTCGTCGGACCGGTGCTCGTGACAGCGCTGTGCACCGGCGTGCACCCGGCGGCCGGCCTGATCGCCGAGGCGACGCTGACGCTCTCCGGCGGTCTGTTCTTCGCCGCTCAGAGCGGCACGCAGCCTGCGGTACGGGCCAGGGCGACGGCCGCCGAACCGCACGCGTCCGCGCTCTCCGTCCCGGGGGTGCGAGTGCTGGCCGTGGCCTTCCTCGGTATCGGTTCGGTCTTCGGTGGAATGCAGGTCTCGCTGACCGCCTTCGCCGAGGAGATCGGGAACCCCGGCGCCAACGGACTTCTGTACGGGATCTTCGCGGCCGGCAACATGCTGGCCGGCGTCGCCTGTGGTGCCATCGCGTGGAAGAGCGGCCCGCGGCGGCGGCTGGTGCTCGGCTACGCCGGGCTCGCGCTGGCGGCGTCGGCGCTGTGGGCGGTGCACTCCGTGGCGCTGCTGGCGGGGCTGGGACTGCTCGTCGGTCTCTGCATCGCGCCCGCCCTGATCAGCGGCTACACACTGGTCGAGTCTCTGGTGCCGGCTTCGGCCCGTACCGAGGCCTTCACCTGGCTGACGGGTGCCGTGGCGCTGGGCCAGGCGGCGGCCGTGACGGTGGCCGGGCGACTGGCCGACGCGAACGGCGCGAGCGCCGGATTCGTGGTACCGCTGGTGGGCACTGTGCTGGCATTCGTCACGCTGATTTCGCTCCGCTCGCGGCTGTCGCCGAAGGCCTCGGGGCGGATCGCGGCACGTGGGATGAGTCACCGCGTGCCGTTGACAGTGGACTGATCCAGCGGAATAGGTCACTATGGATCGTCGTTAGCACTCATTGAGTGAGAGTGCCAGGAGGAAGACAAGTGCCGACCTACCAGTACCAGTGCACCGAATGCGGCGAGGGCCTCGAGGCGGTGCAGAAGTTCACCGATGACGCCCTGACCGTGTGCCCCAGCTGTGAAGGACGCCTGAAGAAGGTGTTCTCGGCGGTGGGCATTGTCTTCAAGGGATCCGGCTTCTACCGGAACGACAGCCGAGGTTCGTCCTCGAGCAGCTCGCCCTCGTCGACGTCGCCCGCGTCCGCGAGCGCGAAGTCGTCCGACTCGAGCGCGAAGGCGTCGGACTCGAAGCCCGCCGCTTCGTCGTCCTCGACGTCGGCTTCCTCTTCGTCGGGCTCGTCGTCGAGCTCCAGCGGCAGCTCGGCCGCCTGACGCCGCTCCCCCGCCCGGCCCAGCCCGGCCGCTGTACGTGGCCCGGCCGCCTGACGCCTGCTTTCCGGGACCCTGCCGTTGTGTACGGCGGGGTCCTTGGCGTTTTCGCGTACGGATAGTGTGATCGCCATGGCGACGAATGCGACCAACGCGACCGCAGAGATCGGCGTGATCGGCGGCTCGGGCTTCTACTCCTTCCTGGAGGACGTCACCGAGATCCAGGTGGACACCCCGTACGGCAGTCCCAGCGACTCGCTGCTACTCGGCGAGATCGCGGGCCGGCGGGTCGCCTTCCTGCCCCGGCACGGACGCGGCCACCATCTGCCGCCGCACCGCATCAACTACCGCGCCAACCTGTGGGCGCTCCGGTCGGTGGGCGTGGGACAGGTGCTCGGGCCGTGCGCCGTGGGCGGGCTGCGCCCGGAGTACGGTCCCGGGACGCTGCTCGTGCCCGACCAGTTCGTGGACCGTACGAAGGCACGTGCGCAGACCTACTACGACGGTCTGCCGTTGCCGGACGGGACCATCCCGAACGTGGTGCATGTGTCGCCTGCCGATCCGTACTGTCCCGAGGGACGCAAGACGGTCCTCGCGTCCGCGCGCGGGCGGGACTGGGAGCCGGTGGACGGCGGGACACTGGTCGTGGTCGAGGGGCCGCGCTTCTCCACCCGGGCGGAGTCGCAGTGGCATGCGGCGATGGGCTGGTCGGTGGTCGGCATGACCGGGCACCCGGAGGCGGTTCTCGCCCGTGAACTGGGGCTCTGCTACACGTCGATGACGCTGGTGACGGACCTGGACGCCGGGGCCGAGACGGGCGAGGGCGTCTCCCAGGGAGACGTGATGAAGGTCTTCGCCGCAAGCGTCGACAGGCTGCGCACGGTGCTCTTCGACGCGGTTGCGGGGCTGCCGGCGGGTGAGACGCGGGACTGTCTCTGCTCGCATGCGCTGGACGGCATCGACACAGGACTTCAGCTGCCGTAGTTCTTCGGCGTTCTTCGGCCCGGCGCGGTCAAGCCCTCCTGCGGGTGAGGGAGTTGTCCACAGCGCGGGGGTCGTCCACAGGCGTCGGCGGGATGCGCGCGGAGAGTGGATCGTGAGGAGTGGCCGGCCCAACTCCACTCCTCTCCACTCCTCACGGCAGGCGGTGTGTGTCATGTCGTTTCACCCCTCTTCCGTCCCTCCGCTTCCTCCTTCTCTCCCTGCTCTCCCTTCTCCGTTTCCTCCTTCTCGCCATCCCTCTCCTCCTTCTCCTTCTCCCCCTCCCCCTCCTCCTCCCTCCTCCGCTCCGGCCCCGGAGCCCCTCGGCGTGCCGCCGTTCGCTCCGCTGCGGGTGCGGGGTGGGGCGCACCGCCTGCGGCGCGCGATGCTCCGGCGCCGCCGGGCGATGGCGGCGGGGCTTGCCATGACGGCGGCGGCGCTTGCCGCTTCGGGTGCGCGGGGACCGGACAGCGGGGGCGCCGAGGCGTTGGCGGCCGCGCCCCAGCGCGAGCGGCGGCCCGCCGCCGCGATGGTGTCCGCGCCGGTGCGAATCGCGGATGCCGCCATGGTCCGGCTGCTGCGCCCGGGAGACCGGGTGGATGTGATCGCCGCGGCCAACTCCCCTGTGGGGGAAGGGACTGCGGCGCGGGTGGTGGCGTCGGGCGTCCGGGTCAGCAATGTCCCGGGGCTGCGCGGGGCTTCCCCGGACGGCGGTGCGCTGATTGTGCTGTCGGTGCCACGCACCACCGCCGCGGCACTCGCGGGCGCGGGAGCGACATCGCGACTGACGGTGACGGTGTACTGACTCGGAGTCGACACGAGCCACCGACCTGACGCACCGTCAGGGAATCTGTTGGCAGTGCGGATTGGACAGCACGACTACACGCTGACGTAGGTTTCGGAACGTCTGGCTCCGTGTCCTGCACATGCGAAGAGAGGCTCAGTGGTGAGCGAGAAGAAGGTCAGCGTCCTGGAGGGCTTCAAGGCTTTCCTGATGCGCGGGAATGTCATCGACCTGGCCGTCGCCGTGGTCATCGGCGCGGCGTTCACCCAGATCGTGAATGCCGTGGTGAAGGGCGTCATCAATCCGCTGGTAGGCGCGTTCGGCACCAAGGATCTCGACTCCTACAGCTCCTGCCTGAAGGGCACCTGTGACGTTGTGGACGGCGAGGTGGCCGGCATCAGGATCATGTGGGGGTCCGTGCTCGGCGCCACGCTCACCTTCCTGATCACAGCGGCCGTCGTCTACTTCCTAATGGTGCTGCCCATGTCCAAGTACCTGGCCAGGCGCGCCGCCCGGGAGCGCGCCAGGGAAGGCGCGAAGGAAGTGGTCGAGCTGACCGAGCTCGAGGTCCTGAAGGAGATCAGGGACGCGCTCGTGGCGCAGCGAGGTTCGGGGCAGGGCCGGTAGCGGCGGCTCAGATGTGGTGCGGCGGCTTCTCGTCGAGGAAACGCGCCAGCTCGGCGGCGCTGTCGCCGCTCGTGAGAGGCCGCTCGCCCCACCCGCGGTCCGTATCGTCCGAGGATTGCTGGTCCAGCGGATCGTCGAAGATCAGCTTCGGTTTCGGGGACTGCTGCCGCGGCTGCTCCGCATCACGCGGTCCGGGGGCGGGGGCGGTGCTCATACCTCCAGGGTACGGCGGCGGATACGAGCGCGCGTACGGCGGCGGGGGCCGAAGGAGCATGTCCGGTCGCGGCACCGGGCGCGCACCGGGTCCTGGCCACGGTCGACGCGGACACGCCCACCACCAGGACGGCGGCCGGGTCACCTGAGCGACGCCACGGGTCGGGACGTGGCCATGGCCGGGGCGCTGAGCCAAGTCCCGTGGTACGCATGGACTTCATGGCAGTCAATGACGCACGGACGGACGGGACGGCAGACGGGCCGAGGAGCCCGCGGAGCGGTGGGACGACGGACAGGCCGGCCGACGGGCTCACGCGCAAGCCCACGGGCGGCCTGACCGATGTGGACGGCCTCCGGGTCGGGCACGCGCGCGTACCGGGCGACCGCGCGCTCAGCGGCACCACCGTCGTCCTCGCGCCCGAGGGCGGGGCCATCGCCGCCGTCGACGTACGCGGCGGAGGCCCGGGCACCCGCGAGACCGACGCCCTCGACCCCCGCAACCTGGTCCAGCGCATCGAGGCCGTCGTACTGACCGGCGGCAGCGCGTACGGACTCGACTCCGCCGCCGGAGTGATGGCCTGGCTGGAGGAACGCGGTCGCGGTGTACGGGTGGGGCCCGAGCCCCGCCATGTCGTGCCGGTCGTACCCGCGGCCTGCGTCTTCGACCTGGGGCGCGGCGGCGACTGGCAGGCCCGCCCGGACGCATCGACCGGGCGCGCGGCGGTGGAGGCGGCGGCAGCCACCGAGAGCGGTGTGCCGTTCGAAGAGGGATCCGTGGGCGCCGGTACCGGTGCGGTGGTGGGGCGGCTGAAGGGCGGGCTCGGCACGGCCGGCACCGTCCTCGGCTCCGGGGTCACCGTCGCCGCACTGGTCGTCGCGAACGCGGTGGGTTCGGTCATCGACCCGCTGACCGGTGTGCTGTACGGCCAGTATTTCGAAGGCCGCGTCGACTACCCGCCGACCGAGGTCCACACGGCGGCGCGGCAGCGGCTGGACGAGACGGGCCGGGCGAGCGGATGGCCTCCGCTGCCGCCGCTGAACACCACACTCGCCGTCGTCGCGACCGACGCGGATCTGACCCGGGCCCAGGCGCAGAAGCTCGCGGGCACGGCGCACGACGGCATCGCACGCGCTGTACGCCCCGTCCATCTCCTCAACGACGGCGACACCGTCTTCACGCTCGCCACCGGCGTCGTCCCGCTCGACGCCACCGACCCCCTCGCCCTCAACGAGGTGCTCGCGGCGGGCGCGGACGTGGTGACCCGGGCAATCGTGCGGGCGGTTCTCGCGGCACGGAGCGTCGACGGACCCGGCGGCACCTTCCCTTCGTACCGGGACCTGTACGACATCGACTGACGTACAGGACAGCCGTGTTGGCCGGGAAGTCGGGAACTTCCCGCGTACTCCCCTTCGTTTTCCGGAACGCAGGACACGTTGTCAGACCCAGGGGCTACGTTTAGCAATCACCAAGTGACTTGCGGCGACGGCCTGGAGACCCAACTTGAACGATCCGTACGAGACAACCGAGACGCAGCTCGAGCGACTCCTGGGTCGGGCGCTCAACTCCTTCGATCTGCCCGACACGACGGTCGAGCGGCTCGAATCCGCGCTGGCCCATGCCAGTTCGCTGCATTCGTCGCACCACAGTGCGGCCCTGCACCGTGCCACGTACCGGCATGCCTATCTGCTGAGCGACGGCAGCTCCCTCGTCCTGTGGGAGCTGGTGCACAACACCGGCCGCGACGGCGCCGAGCAGCACGAGCTCTACACCGAGGAGTCGGAGGTCCGCCTCGCCGCGTCGCGGCTGCCCGCCGGTTTCCCGGGCTTCGCCGGGTCCACGGACACCGGCCGCGACTCCGGCGTCGAGGGCGACGACCTCGACGCCGATCTGGAGCTGCTCACCTCGCTGATGACCGCTCCCCCGGCCCCGCTCCCCCGGATGTACGTCCCGGACGACTCCGCGGACCACGCGCGCCGTGTGCTGCGCCGCGCGGAGAACGCCGACCGGCCGGGTGAGGAGACCGCGCGCCTGCTGCGGGCCGCTTTCGCCCACCACATCACGCAGGTCTTCGGCCGCCAGTGCCGGGTGGAGGGGAAAGACGCGGGCTTCACGCTGTACGAGCACGCGTTCCTGCTGCTCGACGGCACCGAGACGAGCCTGTGGGAGGTCGAGCACACGGCGACGCCCGACGGCCGCCATATGTGCGAGGTGTACGCCGCGGAGCACATAGCGCGCGAGGCGATGGAGCTGCGCGCGGGCGTCCGGTGAACCGGCGTGCGGTGAACGTCGGCCCGGCGGTCGGAGAGCACGAAACCTGCCTCAAGGCCAATCCTCGTTCCTGATCTTGGTCAAGATCACGCCAAGCCCTGCCCCGCTGCTCACCTCCACTCCATAGGCTCCGGCCCGTCTTTGCGGCGAACGACCGCTCGGGGGAATGGAGTCCACCATGGCTGAATCCGGCAGACGAGGAAGCGTCCTCCTGACCTGGGGCCCGACGATGCTGTTCGGCGTCCTGCTGCCGTGGATCACGTACGGAATGCTGACCGACCACGGCATCGACGAGTTCCCCGCCCTACTGCTCATCTCCTGCTGGCCACTGGTCGAGCTGGCCATCTATTTCGCCATGCACCGGCGCGTGGACGAGTTCGGCGTGATAATCCTGATCACGCTGCTGCTGGGAGCGGTCAGCGCCCTCGCGTTCAACAGCGCGAAGCTGCTCTTCCTCAAGGACTCCGCGCTGACCGGGCTGCTCGGGCTCGCCTTCCTCGTCAGCCTCACGCTCAAGCGGCCGCTGATCTTCTACTTCGGCCGCAAGTTCGGCACGGACGGTACGCCCGAGGGCGTTGCCGACTGGAACGCGATGTGGCACAAGTACCCGGGCTTCCGCACCGCCCAACGGCGTTTGACCATCGTCTGGGGTGTGGCCTTCCTGGTCGAGGCGGCGGTGAAGGCCGGGCTGGTCTACGTACTGGACACGGAGACGATGGTCGGGGTCTCCAACGTGCTGCCGTTCGTCTTCCTGGCGGGCCTGATGGTGTACACGATCCGGGCAGGGAAGAAGGGACGCGCCCGCCGCGAGGCCGCGGAAGCGGCGGCGGGAGCGGAAGCGGAAGCGGCAGAAGCCGAACCGACGGAAGTGGAAGCGGAAGCGGCGGCCCAGGCTCCGGCCTGAACCGCCACTCGTCCGTCGGCAGTTGTCCGACGTCCGTCAGGCCGCAACCGGGACCTTCGCCTCTTCGGCGGCGGAGGTCTCGGTGACGGCAGCCACCGTCTCCGTCCCGCGCATCCCCTTGAGGGGGATCACAAGTCCGGCGCTCACCACGGTGCCGGCCACGATCGCCAGTAGATACAGGAACGGGCTGCCGATCAGGGGAACCACGAAGATGCCGCCGTGCGGGGCGCGCAGGGTGCACTCGAAGGCCATCGAGAGCGCGACGGTGACCGCGCCGCCCGCCATCGCCGCCGGGATGACCCGCAGCGGGTCGGCGCCGGGACCTCGTACGTACGGTCCAGCGACGGGTTCGGCGTGACGGTGAGGATCATGCGCGTACGACTTCCGTTCCCGCGGCCTCGATCGCCGCGGCGTCCTCCGGGCTGAGCCCGCTGTCGGTGATGAGCAGGTCGACGTCGGCGAGGTCGCCGAAGCGGGCGAAGTGTTCCTGCCCGTGCTTGGCCGAGTCGGCCAGCAGCACAACGCGCCGCGCGGCCGCGACGATCGCGCGTTTGACGGCCGCCTCGGCGAGGTCGGGCGTCGTGAGTCCGCCGTCGGCCGAGTAGCCGGTGGCGCCGAGGAAGACGACGTCGGCGTGGATCTCGCCGTATGCCCGCAGTGCCCAGGCGTCGACGGCGGCGCGCGTGCGGTGCCGGACCCTGCCGCCCACCAGGTGGAGGTCGATGCCGGGGTGGTCGGCGAGGCGCGCGGCGACGGGCAGGGCGTGGGTGACGACGGTGAGCGAGCACTCCAGCGGGAAGGCCGCGGCGAGGCGGCCCACGCTCGAACCGGCGTCGAGGATGACGCTGCCGTCCGACGGCAGTTCGGCGAGCGCGGCGCGCGCGATGCGGTCCTTCTCGTCGGCGGCGGTGGATTCGCGTTCGGCGAGGTCCGGCTCGAAGTCGAGCCGCCCCGCCGGGATGGCTCCACCGTGTACGCGGCGGACGAGCCCGGCCCGGTCCAGGGCCTTGAGGTCACGCCGGACCGTCTCGGCGGTGACCTGGAACTCCTCGGCGAGCGAGAGCACGTCGACTCGGCCGCCTTCGCGGGCGAGGCGCAGGATCTCCTGCTGACGCTCCGGTGCGTACATGTGGGTTTACATCCGCTCCATGCCCGAATCTATGGTTTCACCGCAGGCTACGCCCGGATTTCCGCGAAGTAAACAGATCCGGGCACGGAGCGGACACTTTCGGACCCAGGCCGCCCGCAAAGCCGGACGATGCGGCGAGGCCCGGCACCGGGACGTATCCCGGGCCGGGCCTCGTACAGCTCGATCTCGTCCAAGCGACAGCACGACCGCGTCAATGCGACCACTCGACCGCGTCAGTGCGACAGCGCGGGCTCCAGATCCACCGGGCCCTCGGTCACCGCCTCCGTGCCCGCGTCCGCCCCCTCCACATGCTGCTTCGGCCGCGCCGGCAGCGCGAACATCACCAGGAAGATCACGGCCAGCACCGCCACCACCCACCACAGCGAGCTCTGGAACGCGTCCCCGAAGGCCTTGCCCACCGCGCTCGGCGCGATCCGGTCGTCGATCGACCCGAAGAAGACCACCGAGACCAGGCCGAGCCCCAGCGCATTGCCCATCTGCTGCGTCGTGTTGATCAGCCCGGACGCCGAGCCCGAGTGCTCACGCGGCACGTCCGACAGGACCGCGTCCGTCAGCGGCGCCACGATCAGCCCCATTCCGACACCCATCACCACGAGCGGCAGGCTCATCTGCCAGGAGTGGATCGCCGTGCCGTACCGTCCGGCCTCCCAGATGTAGAGCAGCAGCCCGGCGGCCATCGTCAGCGCACCCGCCTGCAGCACCTTCCGGCCGAAGCGCGGCACCAGCTTCTGTACGGACATCCCGGCCGCGGCGGACACGGCGATCGAGAACGGGACACCGGTCAGGCCCGCCCGCAGCGGGCTCCAGCCGAGACCGATCTGCATGTACAGCGTCCAGACCAGGAAGAAGATCCCGCAGGCGATGCCGAAGGTGAGCTGCACAGCGATACCGGCGGCGAAGCTCTTCACCCTGAACAGCGAGAGCTCGACCAGCGGCGAGCCGTCCTTGCGGGTCTTCCGCTTCTCGTACGCCACGAAGGCGGCGAAGACGACCAGGCTGCCCGCCATGCACAGATGGCCCCAGAGCGGCCAGCCCAGCTCACGCCCGCGTGTCAGCGGATAGATCAGCATCAGCAGTCCGAGCGTGACCAGCGCGACACCGACCAGGTCGAGCTTGAGTGCCTTCGGGGCGCGGGACTCGGTGATGAACTTCCGGCCCAGGATCAGTCCGGCGATGCCCACCGGCAGGTTGATCAGGAAGATCGGGCGCCACTCGAGGCCGAAGAGGTTCCACTGGGTCAGCAGCGCGCCGAGCAGCGGGCCGGACACCGCGCCGAGGCCGATGATCGCGCCGAACATGCCGAAGACCTTGCCGCGTTCGTGCGCCGGGAAGGTGACATGGATGATCGCGAGCACCTGCGGCACCATCATCGCGGCCGTCGCACCCTGCAGCAGGCGGGAGGCGACCAGCATCTCCTCGTTCGCCGCGAATCCGCAGAGGGCGGAGGCGAGCGTGAAGCCGGAGATGCCGATCAGGAAGAGGCGCTTGCGGCCGTAGATGTCACCGAGGCGGCCACCCGTGATCAGACCGGCGGCGAAGGCGAGCGCGTATCCGGCGGTGATCCACTGGATCGCACCGAACGAGGCGCCGAGGTCCCGCTCCATGCTCGGAATCGCGATGTTGACGATGGTGACGTCGACCAGATCCATGAAGGCCGCGGTCATGACGATGGCGAGCGCAATCCAGCGTCGGCGGTCTGATGCCGTATCCGTTACGGCGGGCTGTGAACTCATACGATGAATCTAGAGCTCATATAGGTCAGCTTACGTCCTAGATAACGGGCATCCTGAAACACATGACGGACACTCCGGCACGGCTGCTGAATCTGCTCTCCCTCCTCCAGACTCCGCGCGAATGGCCGGGCAGCGAGCTCGCCGAGCGCCTCGAGGTGAG
This sequence comes from Streptomyces sp. NPDC002926, assembly GCF_053591755.1. Taxonomy (NCBI): domain Bacteria; kingdom Bacillati; phylum Actinomycetota; class Actinomycetes; order Kitasatosporales; family Streptomycetaceae; genus Streptomyces; species Streptomyces sp. NPDC002926. The sequence goes on along the minus strand of NZ_JBSFUK010000010.1, from coordinate 18,345 downwards.
CCCGCGCACGATCCGGCGCGACATCGACCGACTGCGGGACCTCGGCTATCCGGTCGAGGCAACGAGGGGGGCGATCGGCGGGTATCGCCTGGTCGCAGGCGCGGCGATGCCGCCGCTGCTCCTCGACGACGAGGAGGCGGTCGCGATCGCGGTGGGCCTGCGGGCGGGGGCCGGCCATGCGATCGAGGGCATCGAGGAAGCTTCCGTACGAGCCCTCGCCAAGCTGGAACAGGTGCTTCCGTCACGGCTGCGGCACCGGGTCACCACGCTCCAGGCGGCGACGATCCCGCTCACGCGGGGCGACGGCGCGACGATCGACCCACAGACGCTGACCGTCATCGCCGGCACGGCGACCGGGCGGGAACGCCTCCGCTTCGGCTACCGCGCGGGTGACGGGACGGAGACGAAACGGCAGGTCGAGCCGTACCGGCTGATCTCGACCGGCCGTCGTTGGTATCTCGTCGCGTACGACATGGGGCGAGAGGACTGGCGTACGTTCCGGGTCGACCGGGTCTCGGAACCCTTTGCCACCGGGGCGCGCTTCGTACCGCGGGAGCTGCCGACGGGGGATGCGGCAAAGCTGCTCGGGCACTCGATGTCCCGGCAGCCGGAGTACGACATCGACGTGAGCTTCGAGGCCCCGGCGGCGTTCGTGGCGGCGCGGCTGCCCGAGCACCTGGGGGCGCCGGTGCCGACGGGCGAGGAGATGTGCAGGCTGCGGGCGCGGTCCGCGGACTCGGTGGAGTGGCTGGCGCTCCGACTGGCCCTGGTGGACTGCGAGTTCACGGTCCATGGCCCGGGGCGGCTGTCGGAGTACGTCACGGACTTGGGCTCGCGCCTGACCCGCGCGGCCACGGGACGCTGAGTGCCACAGAGGCGACCCGGTCACGGTGAGGGCGACGCGACCCGGTCACGGTGAGGGCGACGCCACGGGCACGACGCGACCCGGGCATGGCGACGGCGACAGAGAAGGACCCCGACACCGGGGGGGAGGGTGCCGGGGTCCGCTTGTGGGGCGCCGGTTATGCCGCCGCGTCGAAGCCCGTGTCGCGGGCCATCCGCTTCAGCTCCAGCAGCGCGTGCTTCTCGATCTGGCGGATTCGCTCACGCGTCAGGCCGTGCTCCTTGCCTACTTCCGTCAGCGTACGCTCCCGCCCGTCCTCGATGCCGTAACGCATCCGGATGATCGACGCCGTACGGTGGTCGAGCCTGCCGATCAGGTCCTCCAGCTCCTCGCTGCGCAGCAGCGTGAGCACCGACTGCTCGGGAGACACCGCCGAGGTGTCCTCCAGCAGGTCGCCGAACTGCGTCTCGCCCGCGTCGTCCACCGCCATGTTCAGGCTGACCGGATCGCGCGCCCAGTCCAGGACGTCGATGACCCGTTCCGGCGTCGAGCCGAGCTCCTTCGCGACCTCGGCCGGCTCCGGCTCGCGCCCGTTCTCGCGGTTGAACTCGCGCTGGACGCGGCGGATGCGTCCGAGCTCCTCCACCAGGTGGACAGGGAGCCGGATCGTGCGGGACTGGTCGGCTATGGAACGCGTGATCGCCTGGCGGATCCACCAGGTCGCATACGTCGAGAACTTGAAGCCCTTGGCGTAGTCGAACTTCTCCACCGCGCGGACCAGACCGGCGTTGCCCTCCTGGATCAGGTCGAGCAGCGGCAGACCGCTGCGCGGATAGCGTCTGGCGACGGCCACCACGAGCCGGAGGTTGGAGCGGATGAAGATGTCCTTCGCGCGCTCGCCCTCGGCGACAAGCGCCTCGAGCTCCTCGCGCGCGGCACCGCCGGCATCGCTGTCCACCTCTTTGGCGAGGATCTGGCGGGCGTACACACCCGCCTCGATGGTCTGGGACAGCTCGACTTCCTTGGCGGCGTCGAGCAGCGGCGTACGCGCGATCTCATCGAGGTACATGCCGACCAGGTCGCGGTCGGCGATCTCCCCGCCCACGGCGCGAACGCTGCTTGCCCGGGCGGTCCCACCGGAGCCGGACTGACGACGGGCGACGGCACGGGTTGCCATGCGTGCTCCCTTACTGAGTAGGTTGCGACACCCTCCCGGGTGCCCTGCATCCGATGGAAACAACGACTGGAATCGGGACAGAATTCCCACGCCACCCATCATTTTCGTGATCATGCAGTACCCTGTCCCGTCATCCGGGGAGGACGAATGCCGCAGCAATGTACAGAAGTGCAGGTCAGCGCGGGCACCGAGGCCGATCTGGAGGTTCTCACCGAGCTCTACAACCACTACGTACGCGAGACTGCGATCACCTTCGACACAGCCGCCTTCACACCCGAGCAGCGCCGCCCATGGCTGCACTCCCACCCTGAAGACGGCCCCCACCGTCTTTTGGTTGCTCGGGATGTCCGTTCTGCCCTCATTCTCGGCTACGCGACGAGCGGGCCTTTCCGCCCCAAGGCCTCGTACTCCACATCCGTCGAGGTGAGCGTCTACTGCGCCCCCGAGGCGGCGGGCCGGGGCATCGGCACACTCCTCTACACATCACTCTTCGAGGCCCTGGACGGCGAAGACCTGCATCGCGCATACGCCGGAATCGCCCTGCCGAACGAGGCCTCCGCCCGCCTGCACACCCGCTTCGGCTTCCGGCACGTCGGGACGTACGAGCAGGTGGGCAGGAAGTTCGGGAAGTACTGGGACGTGGCCTGGTACGAGAAGAAGCTGGGCCACTTCGACGACGAGGCGGCCGTCAGCCGTTCGGACTAACCGAACTGCACGGACCGCTTCGCCAGGCCCATCCAGAAGCCGTCGATCATACTCCGGCCGCTCTCGAGCTCGTCCTGAGACGCTCCCAGCGTGACGAAGAGCGGCGCGAAGTGCTCGGTCCGGGGATGGGCCAGCCGCCCGGACGGCGCCTTGTTCTCGAAGTCCAGCAGAGCGTCCACATCGGCCGCCGCGAGCGCCCGCCGTCCCCAGTCGTCGAACTCGGCCGACCAGCCGGGAGTCCCCTGGTGCCGCAGCGCGGCCAGATTGTGCGTGAAGAAGCCGCTGCCGACGATCAGCACGCCCTCGTCCCGCAGCGGTGCGAGCCTTCGCCCGATCTCCAGCAGCTTCTGCGGGTCGAGCGTGGGCATGGAGATCTGGAGCACGGGGACGTCGGCGCCCGGGAACATCTCCACCAGCGGGACATACGCTCCGTGGTCGAGGCCGCGGTCCGGGATGTCCTGTACGGGCGTACCGGCTCCGCGCAGCAATTTCCTTACGGAATCAGCGAGTTGCGGAGCACCGGGAGCGGCATACGTCACCCGGTAGTAGTGCTCGGGGAAACCCCGGAAGTCGTACACCAGCGGCACGGCCCGAGTGGCACCGAGCGCGAGCGGGGCCTCCTCCCAGTGGGCGGAGACCATCAGGATCGCCTTGGGGCGCGGCAGGCCGGCGGACCAGGCGGCGAGCTCGCCGGGCCAGAGAGGGTCGTCGGCGAGCGGCGGGGCGCCATGGGAGAGATAGAGGGCGGGCATGCGCTCCGCGGTGGGCGTGGCATTCATGGCAGCTCCCGTTCTACTTGAACATTCAAGCTAAAGCCAAGGGTAACTCCATATAGTTCAACTTTCAAGAATAGGTCGTAGAGTGGATACATGACTACGGCATCCACCGGCGGGGGCGGCGCCGAACCGCGCTGGCTCACCGAGGACGAGCAGCGCGTCTGGCGCTCGTATCTGCACGCCACCACCCTCTTCGAGGACCACCTCGATCGCCAATTGCAGCGCGACGCCGGTATGCCGCACATCTACTACGGCCTGCTCGTCCAGCTCTCCCAGGCCCCGCGCCGCCGCAAGCGGATGACGGAACTGGCCATCGACGCCAAGATCACCCGCTCCCGGCTCTCGCACGCGATCGCGCGGCTTGAGAAGAACGGCTGGGTACGCCGGGAGGACTGCCCCTCCGACAAGCGCGGACAGAATGCCGTACTGACGGACGAGGGCCTCCAGGTCCTGGAACGGACCGCACCCGGCCATGTCGAGGCCGTACGCCAGGCGATGTTCGACCGGCTCACACCCGAACAGGTCGGGCAGCTGGGCGAGATCATGAGGATCATGGCCGAGGGCCTCCAGCCGCAGGACTCGTGCGCGGACCTGCCCTGGCTCCGCTGACGCCGCGCGCACACGGGAGGCGCCCTGCGCACGCGAAGCGCCGTACGCACGAATGACGCCGCACACACGCGTAGGGCCCTGCCCCGGTTCACCACCCGGGCAGGGCCCTTTCCGCTTGACCTCTCAGCGTCCGCCGAGTTCGCGTCAGTGCGCGACGACAGGAACCTTGATCTCGTCCTCGACACCGTCACCCGAGGCCGCGGTGACCGAACCGGCACCCGGACGCCCGGTGTTGATCAGCGTGAATGCGATCGCGGAGGCGGCCGCGAGGATGCCGACCGCCCACCAGATGGCGTTCGAGTAGCCGTGCACCATGGCCTGCGCCTGCAGCAACTGCTGGTTGGTGGCCCCCGCCGCGTGCGAGGCGATGTACGCGGTCGTGGCCGATGCGGCGATGGTGTTGAGCAGCGCCGTACCGATGGCACCGCCGACCTGCTGCGAGGTGTTGACCATGGCGGACGCCACACCGGCGTCCTCCGGACGCACCCCGTGCGTGGCCAGCGACATGGCCGGCATGAAGGCCGTACCCATACCCAGACCCAGCAGCACCTGCGCGGGCAGGATCAGACCGGCGTACGAGGAACCGACCTCCAGCTGCGTCAGCATCAGCATGCCGGCTCCGGCGACCAGGAAGCCCGGGCCCATCAGCAGGCGCGGCGCGACGCGGGTCATCAGCCGGGCACCGATCTGGGTGGAGCCGGTGATCATGCCCGCGATCATCGGAAGGAAGGCGAAGCCGGTCTTGACCGGCGAGTAGCCCCGCACGATCTGCAGGTAGTAAGTGAGGAAGAGGAACAGCCCGAACATCGCGATGATCGCGAGACCCAGCGAGAGGTAAACACCGCCACGGTTGCGCTCGGTCAGGACGCGCAGCGGCAGCAGCGGCGACTTGACCTTCGCCTCGGTGAAGACGAACGCGGCGAGCAGCAGGGCGGAGGCGACGAACAGACCCACCGTGGTGATGTCGGACCAGCCGTCCGATTCGGCCCGGGTGAAGCCGTACACCAGCGAGACCAGACCCAGGGTGGACAGGACCACGCCGGGAATGTCGAGCGTCGAGCGGTTACGGGTGCCGGCCGGCTCACGGATCACGAAGTACGCGCCGGCGGCGGCGACAATCGCGAACGGGATGTTGACGAAGAACGTCCAGCGCCAGTTGAGGTACTCGGTCAGCACGCCGCCGAGGATCAGACCCACGGCGCCACCGCCACCGGCGATCGCACCGTAGATACCGAAGGCCTTGGCGCGCTCCTTGGCGTCGGTGAACATCACCGCGAGCAGCGAGAGCGCGGCGGGCGCGAGCAGCGCGCCGAAGGCACCCTGCAGTGCGCGGGAGCCGAGCAGCATCACCTCGCCGGTCGCCGCACCACCGAGCGCGGAGGCCCCGGCGAAGCCGAGCAGACCGACGACGAAGGCGCGCTTACGGCCCCACAGGTCGGCGATCCGGCCGCCGAAGAGCAGGAGTCCGCCGAAGGCGAGCGCGTAGGCGGTGATGACCCACTGCTTGTTGCCCTCCGAGATTCCCAGGTCGTGCTGGGCGTGCGGGAGCGCGATGTTCACGATCGTCGCGTCCAGCACCACCATCAGCTGGGCCAGGGCTATAAAGACCAGGGCTTTCCAGCGACTTGGGTCCGGAAGTGAGATGTCGGCTGTTTTTGACATGGGAGTAGCCACCTAAGGGTGCGGAGAGGTCAAGACGGGACGTGGTCAGGAGGTCGTAGGAGGGACTGGCGGAGCCGCCCGAAGTAATCGGCAGTGATCGGATTTACTGCTTCACGGGGTGTTTCGCAGGTCCTCCAAGGTGGCGGCCGTACCCGGCAGTTCGGAGCGCGCGGGCGCTTCAAGACCGTCCAGGAACAGTTGCAGATGGCGGTGCGCGAACTGGTCCATGTTCAGGCACGCGGTGCCCGGGAGCGGCCGGGTGAGCTGGGAGAGCGCGACGAGCAGATCCCCGACGGCGACGTCGGCGCGGAGACGGCCCGCCTTGTGCGCGCGCTCGAAAAGGCCCTCGACTGCCTCTTCCAGGCGTACCTGCTCATGGGTCAGATCGGGGAAGTACTGTTCGAATGTGCCGGTCAGCAGCGGGCAGAGCGCCCCGATCCGTTCGTCCGCGGCCGCGTGGGTGAAGCGGCGAAGCGCCGCGAAGGTGTCCTCTTCCTCGGCGGCCGCCTCCTGCGCCCGTTCCGTAGTGCGGGCGAGAACGAAGAGGACGACCTCATGGATGAGGGCGTCGCGGTCGGCGAAGTGCCGGTAGAGAGTCGCGTTTCCGACGCCGGCCCGGCGAGCGATCTCGTCGAGCGGGACCTCGGGTCCGAACTCGACGAACATCTCGCGCGCGGCCGTGACGATCCGCTCCCGGTTTCGCAGGGCGTCTGCCCGCGGCCGGGGGGAGCGGCGCGCTTCGGTGTCGGCGGCGGGGCTCACGGCGCCACTTCCTCTCTGTCCGGCTTCTCTGTCCGGCTTCTCTGTCCGGGCTCACCGCCCGGCTCGTATCGCTCTCGCGCCGCTCCGTAAGCGGGGATCGCTTCCCCGTTTCGTACGGACACGTGTGCAAACGGGGAAACGCTCCCCGGTTATTTCCTGCACTCGATGTGACCTGCATCACACATTGCCCGCGAGGAATACCCACGATCGGCCCACCCCGCGCGCGGCCCGCCACCACCCGTCACAGGCTGATCGCACAGCGCAGCAAGGGCCGGCCTGCTGCCGCGGACCCCGAGGCGACGGCATGCAGCAGACCCGCCACCGGATACGCAGATCCGGCAGGCACCGGCGCATCAGCGCGCTCGCCACACTCGCCGCACTCGCGCTCGCCGCCCTCACGACGGCGAGCGCCACGCTCCCCTCCCCCACACGGGCATCCGCGGGGCCGGTCGCCGCCGAGGAGCGAGGGCTCGGACCCTGCCGGATCGCGTCCACCATGGGCGTACAGATGTCGGAGGGGCTGCCGACCCCGCCCGGATATTCGCGTTCCACCGGCGAGGTCCGCGCTCTCAACCTGATGATCGACTTCCCGGACGCGCCGGGCCCCGGGCGGGCACTCGACCGGCTCGCGGAGTTCTTCCCGCGGACCTCGGAGTGGTTCAGGACCAGTTCGTACGGACGGCTCAGCTATCTCCCGGACGCGCCGGTCACCGACTGGCTGCGGATGCCGATGCCGTTCGCGGCGTACGGGATAGAGCGCGGCTCACCCTATGAGCCCGGCTACCGCAAGCTCGCCCAGGACATCGTGGCCGCCGCCGACCCGAAGGTGGACTTCAGCACGTACGACCTGGTCAACATACTGGTCACACCCAATGCGGGCCCCTCGGCGCTGGACACCGTGCTCTCCGTGACCTTCTCGGGCAACGACGAGGCCCCGCTCGCGGACGGCGTGCCGCTGTCCAACACGTCCTTCGTCTACAGCCGCCAGGACGACGGCTCGGGATCGTACGACGAGACGGGCTATCGCGTACTGCCCCATGAGAACGGCCATGTCTTCGGCCTGCCCGACCTCTACACCACCGAGGGCGGCGGCGCGGTCGGCCACTGGGACATCATGTCCGAGGACTGGGGGGCCAACAACGATCTGCTGGGCTGGCACAAGTGGAAGCTCGGCTGGCTGGACGCCGACCAGATCAGCTGTGCGTCCACGCCCGGAACCACCGAGTACTCGCTCACCCCGCTGGCCACCTCGGGCGGCGCCAAGATGGCGATCATCCCGGTGACCGAGGACTCCGGGTACGCGGTGGAAGTACGCACCAAGGCGGGCAACGACGAGGCCGTCTGCGAGCCGGGCGTACTGATCTACCACGTGAAGTCCGACGTCGACACCGGACAGGGACCGGTGGCGGTCTCGGACAGCAATCGCAACAGTGGCGGCTGTACCCGGCGGCCCAATGTGCACGCGGAGCTCTCCGACGCCCCGTACAAGCCGGGCCAGACCTTCACCGACGCCCGGAACGGGATCCGTATCGCGGTGATCCGCGAGAACCCCGGCGGCAGCTACCGGGTGCGCATCACGCGTTCCTGACCGCCCGGTCCCGTGACAACTGCTCCTGGACGGGCACGCGGAGCTCCCGCTTGAGGATCTTCCCGGTGGGATTACGGGGCATCGGCTCGTCCCGCAGCAGGACATGAGCCGGCACCTTGAAGGCCGCGAGGGACCTGCCGACATGCGCCCGCAGCTCGTCCAGGGTGACCGTGGCCCCGGCGCGCAGCTGCACCACGGCCGCGACCTCCTCGCCCAGCACCGGGTGCGGTACGCCCAGCACGGCGGCGTCGGCGACTTGCGGGTGGTCGTGCAGGACCCCCTCCACCTCGACGCAGTACACGTTCTCGCCGCCGCGGATGACCATGTCCTTGATTCTGTCGACGACGCTGACCCGCCCCTCGCGCACGGTCGCGAGATCGCCGGTCCTGAACCAGCCGTCCTGGAACGCGGCGGCGGTGGCGGCAGGATCGTTCCAGTAACCGCGTACGAGAGACTGCCCGCGCAGCCACAGCTCACCGACCTCGCCCTCGGGCCGCGGCTCGCCGGCGGGCCCGGCGATCCGCACCTCCGTCGCGGGCGACGGCCGCCCCACGCTGCCCGGGTTCTGCCGGTAGCCGGCACCGAAGTTGGCGAGCACGCCACCGCTGGTCTCGGTGAGCCCGTAGCCGTTGCGAGGCTCGATCCGCTGTCCGTAACGCGCCGTCAGCCGCGCCACGAGATCGGGCGGCGCGGCGGCCCCGCCGGTGCTGAGATGAGACAGCGTCTCCAGCTCAGACCCGGCCCGCTCGGCCGCGTCGAGCAACTGGAGTGCGGTGGCAGGCACCCCCGAGTAGTACGTGACGCGGTGCCGCTCGATGAGCTCGAGGGCCTGCTCGGCATCCCACTTCCGCATCAGTACGAGCGTCCCGCCGACCGCCATCATCGAGTACAGCGTGGTGAACGCGGCCACATGGAAGAACGGGAACGTCTGCAGGACGACGGGCGCGGGCCCCTGTCCAGGCATCACTCCGCGTGCCAGCGCGGAAGCGGCCGCGTGGAAGCGCGGATTGTTTGCGGCCCCCACCTGCGCGAGCTGCGTGGCGACGGCGCCCTTGGGCCGCCCCGTGGTCCCTGAGGTGTAGATGATGGTGGCGTCGTCCTCCGCCCGGACCTCGACCGCGGGCGGCGCGGCGAGCGGATCCGGGCGCTCGAAGTCCTCGTACCGCTCGACCCCCTCCGTCGGCTCGCCCTCATGGTGGAAGACGACAGCCCGCACGCCGGCCCGGTTGCGCCAGGACTCGACCCGCGGCAGCCGCTCCCCGTCGACGAGGAGCACGCGCGGCGAGCAGTCGTCGAGGGCATACGCGAACTCGTCCTCGGTCCACCAGGCGTTGAGCGGCACGGTGACCAGCCCGGCCAGTTGCGCGGCCCAGAAGGCGATCTGCCACTCGGGGTGATTGCGCATCGCGACGACCGCCCGGTCGCCGGGGCGCAGCCCGTACTCCTCGACGAACCGGCGCGCGAGCGCGGACGCGGCGGCGAAGAACTCCCGGTAGGTGTAGGTCCCGGTGGCGCCGACGAGGAACGGCCGGTCGCCGAACGCCCAGGTGGCCTCGACGAACTCCCGCAGCGTGCGCGGCCCTTCCGCGTACAGCAGTCCGCCGTCCTCGCCGCGCACGACGGCGAACGGGGCCCCGGGGGCGACGAGCGCGGCTTCGTGGGCGGAGGGATCGGAGTGCGGGTGGGGGTGCGGCACGGTCGACCCTCTCCAAGCGCTTGCTCAGTACGCTGGCGTACGTTATTCGCGCACCCGGACCCCGTCAAGGTCGGTGTATCGCCCACCGAGGCCTGATCACCGCTGTGCCGACGCCTACCGCAGAGCCTGACGACGGGCCCGGGTTGCCCGGGTACTCCTCGGCGATGACCGGGTCCACCCGCGAACCGGCCCCCGGGCGACCGGGACCTCGCGCGAAAGACCGATCCCCGAACCATGCCGGGCCGCCGGATCCGGTAGCCTGTCGACGGTCAGACGTCAGGAGCCACGTCCAGGTACGAGGTGCTCTACAGAGCACCGGGGGACGGGATCAAGAGCCGTTTGACCGGACGCCTCCGTAGCTCAGGGGATAGAGCACCGCTCTCCTAAAGCGGGTGTCGCAGGTTCGAATCCTGCCGGGGGCACAGCGAGGGCCAGCTCAGGAGGGATTTCTCCCGGGCCGGCCCTTCGGTGTTCGAGAAGGACCCTGCGGGCCCGTAGTGGCACGTCTGTGACACGACCTTCACCCTGACCGTGGGGTCAGGTGGTCACCCGAGTGCGCCGCCGCCTCAGGTGGGGGCGCAGGCTCACCAGGACCGCGGCGATCACCGCCCACAGCGCGAGGGTGGCCAATGGCTGCACCGCCTGCGCGCCGTGGAAGTAGCTCAGGTCGGTCACGGCGCGGACGGCCGCGCCCGGCGGCAGCAGAGCGGAGGCGGCGCGAGCGGCGGAGGGCAGGAGGTCCGGGCCGATGGTGGCTCCGCTGGTGGAGTTGCCGACCGTGAGCAGCAAAAGGGTGGCGACCGGCACACCGACCGGGCCGAGGTAGGTGCCCAGCAGCTTGGTGGTGAACGCGGCTGCCGCGGCAAGCAGGGTCAAGCCGAAGGCCAGCGGCATCACCGGCGCGGGCACCGCCCCGAGGATGGGTCCGGCGATCACGGTGGCGACGATGCCGATGGCCACAGAGGCGCCGGACAGCAGCCAGAACCGGTGGCGCAGGTGCAGATGGTTCGCGAGCCCGAGGGCGTTCTGGGCGAGGACGAAGCCGGCCAGCGTGACGCCGAACACCATGTAGAACCCGGCCAGTCCACGGGAGTCGAAACGGGCGAACGGGACGACGTCCACCGTGGTCAGGCGCTGGCTCGCCCCGTGGGCATAGGCGCCGATCAGGCTCTTGACGGCCGTCGTCGTTGACTGCCCGTTGGCCCCGCCGACCTCCAGGCGCAACCGGTTGGAGTCCGCCCGGCCGCTGAGCGCGGCCACGACATCGCGGCGCTCCAGCTCAGCACGCCCCGTGGCGGCGTCGGCGACAGGATGGACATCGACGCTGTCACCAAGGACCTGGCGAATCTCGCCCGAAAGCTCCTGCCCGGCGACAGCCACCGGCACCCGGTGCGGCTGGGGGTTGCGCTGCAGACCGACGTAGCAGCCGACGAAGGCCGCCACGACGACCAGGGCGATCACGGCCGGCTGGAGCCAGAGCCGGACCGGTGGCGCGGTCGAGGAGGAGGCGGTGGTCAGGTCGGCTTCGGCGGCCGGGCCGAGGCGAGTGGCCATGAAATGTCTCCCGTGCAGGGGGCCCGCCGCCCTTGGATGAGGGGAGGGGAGCGCCCAAGATAGATGATGTGAATAATCTAAACAGCTACCGTACGATATATGTCGTCCGACATCCAAAAAGGAGGTGCCCTATGGGTCGCGTCTCACATGCACAGGCACAGGCGAACCGCCAGCGGGTCGTGGAGCGGGCCTCGCAGCTGTTCCGCGTGCAGGGCACGGGCGTGAGCGTCGCGGATCTGATGAAAGCGGCCGGACTGACGCACGGCGGCTTCTACAAGCAGTTCGCCTCCAAGGAGGCTCTGATCGACGAGGCGGTAATCCACGCGGTCGGCGAACTGGCCGAGCACCACGCCACCACACTCGAGGAGCACGAGGGGCACCGCGTCGAGGCCCAGCAGGACCTGATCGACGGATACTTGTCCGTCCGGCACCGGGACAACCCCGCCTCGGGCTGCCCCGTCGCCGCGCTCGCCACCGACATGGCCCGGCACAGTGGCGGCCACGGGGCGCACCGCGCCTACACCGAAGGGGTACAGGACTTTAGCCAGTGGCTCGCCACCGACGACGAGGACGGCATCGCCAGGCTGTGCACCATGCTCGGCGCCCTTCTCCTGGCCCGCGCCACCAAGGACTCCCCGCTGTCCGAGCAGATCCTCTCCGCCGCCCGCACCGCACTGTCACCCGCCCCGCAACCACGCGTCTGACATCCACGGGTGACATCAACGACGCCGGACGGGGGCGTACACCAGCGTCTGCGTCCGGGCATCGCATCAGTCGCCAGCAGCAGCTGGACTGCGCTCGGACCGAACTCCTAAAGCGGGTGTCGCAGGTTCGAATCCTGCCGGGGCACCATGCCTGACCAGGCGCGATGTACCAGAAAGGCCCCTCGGAAGTGATCTCCGAGGGGCCTTTTGGCCTCGCATGGGAACGAACGGGAACGCGCCGTCAGGCAGCGTCCTCCGCGGGAACGCTTGGCGTCTCCAACGGTTTCGCCTCGGCCTTCGCACAGTCGGCGCAGTGGTTGGGAGCCTCCGGCCCCGAAATCTGGGGCTGGCACGGCCGCACCCTCACCGCGTCGAACACCCTGACCGAGGCACCTGCTGGCTCAGGCTGCCGGTTGAACGGCGCGAGCTTGTGCTCGGCGTCGGTCATGGCTGGAGAATTCGCGCTCCGCCTCTTCGAGGTGGCGCCCGGCGCAGGGCTGCTTTCAAGAGTCACGGTGATCACCGACGTGCCTGGGCGCCACCGAGGACGACGAACCCTGCGGCCATCTGGGCGAGGTTCCCGTTCTTGCGTAGGTGGGCCAGGACGAGCTGGGCCTGCCGAAAGCAGCCCCGCTTGCGCAAGCGGGGGTTCAGCTCCACACCTTCGGGCGTAGATGAGCCAGGAAACATACTCAACGACCTCAGGCGGGAAGTCGAGCATGGCTCGATACGGGACCAACAGGGCTCCTGCGTCGAGACGTTGGCGAGTGCAATTACCAGCGAAACGATCAGGAGCCCTGCCACGTACGGATCCTGACCACCAGCCGCCATCACCCGGGAACCACTGGATGAGAAGCGTTCAGTAACCCGGCGTGCCATTCTGCATCCCAGTCCCCGGAGCGGGGGCCGACGGTGCGGCAAATGAGTCGGGTCAAGTGCGGCGAGGGCGCCATCCGCGAAAGCTGGAACATTAGGGACGGCTCAGCTGCCTGTCACAGCAAGCCATCGCTTTACCATGCTGCGGATGGGATTCTGTGATCAAGGTCGCCGTCCCCGCAGCAGCCGAATACACACCAGGGCTGTGGCATTGAATTAATAACCACAGCTATACTTGAGCGGCTACGTGATCTGGGAGGGTGGTCATGATAAGCAAGCCCGGTGATTTCTTCGTCGGACGGCAATCCGAGCTCGATGAACTCAATCAGTGCGCACTGCAGGCGCAACAAGGGAGACCTTGGCTCGTTTGGGTCCGTGGTGAATCTGGCGCAGGGAAGACAACGCTTCTCCGCCATTGGCTACGCAATGACGAGGCGCAAGTATTCAGGGTTCTGACGGCACGATGCGCCTCATCCGAGCAGGAACTTCCATATGGGCTCGTCGATCAGTTGCTGCGAAAGGTAGAGCCATCCCTTTTGCAGGGATCTTTTCTTGAGCACGGCACTGTCCCCGAGAACGCTGCCCCTTTCCGTGTCGGCGCGCAGCTTTTGGAAGTGCTGGGGCTTCTTCAATCGCAAAGTCCAGTTGCCATAGTCGCAGATGACATACAGTGGGCGGATCGCAACTCCAAAGAGGCGCTCGGGTTTATGCTGCGCCGACTGGAAGCCGACACAGTCATCACGATCCTCTTGCTCCGAGGGGCCGGGGAAGAAAGAATCGAGGATTCTCAGGAACCCTTGATCGACGAAGGTGTTGACAGGGTATGTCACGTGCCACTTTTCGGATTCTCCATCGAAGAGGTTTCACATCTCGCCGAGCATTCACTTGACCAGGTGGATCCGGATACTGTAGAGAACCTTACAAATCTCACTCGCGGGAACCCACTCTACGTCCAGATGCTAATCCGAGAACTTGAGCGCGCGTCTGTGTCCTCACGCCCAGAGAATGCCGAATTTTCCCCGTCCCTTGCTTCCGTCATAAGCCATCAATTGGCGAATATCCCACAGGCATCGCGTCGCCTTGCTGAAGCTCTCGCTGTTCTGAACGGTCGCATTCCTCTGCTGAAGGCGGCAGCAGTCGCAGGAGTTTCCGAGCCATCTATCGCTATGGGGCCCCTGCTGGCGGAAGGGCTCGTCGAATGGATTCGGGGAGACCCCGCAGCACCTGTCGTCATCCGACACGAGCTGCAAAGATCGGCAATCTACGCATGCCTGTCTCCGGTCCGGCGAAAAGAGCTTCACGTCAAGGCAGCAGCAGTTCTTCCCCGTGAAGCTTCCTGGGAACACCGAGTAGCTGCAGCGGACTCTGTAAACGGCGCACTCAGTCATGAGCTGGAAGAGGCGGCCAACGAGCAGTTTCATATCGGCAACGTCAACCGCGCAGCGACTCTGTGGCTATGGGCTGCAGATGTGGCAAGCTCCTGTACAGAGCATGAACGCTTGCTTCAGTTGGCCGCGGCACACTTGCTTTGGATAGACGAATTCTCACGGGTAAAACCACTACTGGTCGACGTTCAAGCCTGCGCTCCGTCTCCCATGCGTGACCTCATATTGGGTGCCTACGCGGAGAGCCGGGGGCATTTGAACGAGGCTGCGCCTCTGCTAACCAATGCATTGGATGCCGAAGAACGATCAACCGACCCTGAGAGAGTCAAAATTGCCGGCATGGCTGCCAGCTGGCTTGGTCTTCTCGAACTGCTTCGAGGAAACGGACCGGCAGCGGTGAAGGCATTCGAGCGTGTTCCGTCCATCAATGATGTCAACTCGGCGATTACATACCGAGCGAAATCTCACTTGGCCTTTGCTCATGCGTTCATTCATGGACCTCGGGCGGGGCTGAATAGCCTGACCGAATTCCTTGAGTCAGGTGACGACGTCCATCATTTCCTGTCCTTCCCTCTGATGTTCCGAGGACTCTTGCATTCTTTCGCAGGAGAATTGAACGCAGGCATCCGTGACGTCTCCCAGTCGCTTGACATGTCGCGTCTGAGTGGACGACCGACGATGGACGAGTTCGGATTCGTATGCCTTTCTTCCGCGCAGTTTTTGCTCGGGAAGTGGGACGAATCCTCAGTAAGTGCGAGAAACGCCTTGATCATTTCCTCCAAAAGTGAAAAGCCGTGGGCTGCAGCCATGGGACATGCGGCGCTGTCACTCACCTTTAGCGGTCGCGGTGATTTTGCGCAGGCTCAGGAACATCTCGACATCGCACAGGCGGAACTCGGCAATTTTGCACCCAGCTGGGCAGTCCCTTTCACCTGCCTTGGGAATGCAGTGCTCGCTCACGCACAATCGGACACCATACGGCTATTGTCAATCCTTGAGCCGCTCACCCGTCCCCCTCTGTCGGGTCCTGCTTCACACTTTCAAGCATGGTGGCGCGCGCTCTACGCGGAAGCTCTTATAGAGAACGGTCGCTCATCAGAAGCAGAAACAGAAATAAGGTTTGTGCAAGAACTTGCACGAACAGCACCCTATCTAAGGCTTCCAGCCGTATGGCTTCACGGTAAGTATTTGGAGTCCTGTGGCGACAAATACGGGGCCATGAAGATTTACCAGTCGAGAGTCACCCGAGCGAGGGACCCCGATGATTCATTGGTTTACATGTCCCTCATCCAGCGCTCCCTGGGAGGCTGCCTTAGATCCATAGGCCGTGTTTCAGACGGCGACAAGTGGATGGGGCGCGGAGAGGGCACGCTAAGTACGCTGGGCGCCAGACCGTACATCGCGAGCGAGTCACAGGTACACGAATCGGATCTGCTGGCCGACCTCACGCCGCGAGAACGGGATATAGCTCACCTCGTTGGCCGCGGAATGACCAACCGGGAAGTCGGAACAGAGCTCTTCGTAAGCGCGAAAACGGTTGAATATCACCTGGGGCACATCTTTGCGAAACTCAATATAACTAGTCGGCGGCAACTACGCGATCTGATCCTCGGTCCACCGCGTCTGTTCCGATCTTCGACTTCGGGTGGGCCTGCGTGGTGATGCTTCGGTGCCTGGGCAGCGGTCAGGACGGCGGCGTTCTGGCGGTTTTTCTACCTTGATCACGTGGTGCCCAGGGTGGGACAGCGGGCGAGTGGCGTCGCGGGCGGCATAGCGGAGTGCGGCGGCGATGTTGGTGCGGTCGGCGAGACGGAGGGTGGCCCCGAAGCCGCGGCCGCGCTCGACTTCACCCAGCTGCGCGACCAAGTCACCGCTGCGGCCGAGGGAGATGAGCATGCCGAACCGGCGAGGTGACCGGTTCTGTTGGCCTCATACATCTCGAACGAGATGCATCCGACGTGGGCATCGGGGAATCGCGGAGGCGTGCCGGGCGGGGGTGTACGGGCTGCCGCTCACGTCGAGTACGGCAAGCGTTTCCAGGCCGAGTACCTCTCCACACAGCGGCTGCACAACGGCGGCTCCAACTACGTGGCACGTCAGGTGGTCGTCGTCGCCTCCGGCATGCCGCAGAAAAGCCGCTTCCTGGCCCATCTGTGCGGCGCTGTCCGATGCCCCGCCGCGTCCCGCCTGTCCGGGCAGTGAGGGGACGCAGTCCTCACGTCGTACTCCGGCGGGGAGCGCATCCGTGGGGGCCGGGTGCTGATCAGGAACCTCGATCCTGCAGGGCCGGGCCCGGCCCTGACCGCCGAGTACTTCGCCCCGGTTCTCGCAGTCACTCGAAGTGCCCGCTGATGCCGGGACGTTCCTCGACGCGGCAGCGCCGCTTCTTCTCAGTTTGGGATCCCTGGTCCGCCGGGGTGTGCGACTAGGGAGAACCCCCGATGTGCCCTGTACGCGGAACGCCTAGAAAGGAAGGCGAGGAACCGGGAACCGCTAGCCACTCAAGGTTTGATCATCATCTACGCCTGGACCGACCCTGACAGCCACCTTCTCTTCGACGTCCGACCCATCCTGACGCTGGTCACCTTCCGGCCGTCGTACGGCACAGCGGGCCAGCCCGGCTCGCTCGACTGCCTACTTCCGCTCCATGCCCAGACCCCCGGTACCGCCCGCCGCGTTACGGCACGGTCGCGTTGAACGCGCGCCGAGCGCGGCGCCCGGGTCGCCGTCTCCGACGGCTCGCGCGGCCTGCCCACTCGTTTCTCCGCCCTGCGTTTCGCTCGTCTCGATCATTCCGTGGGGCCCCGGCATCAGGAACGTGACCCTGCGCATTACTGACTGGCCGCGCTACCGGCCCCAAGAACCGGATGCGGAGCCCTGGGGCATTCGCTCCACGTCACGTCTACCGGCTGTCCGCCGAATCGAGGTTCCGCCATGTCTGCTGCCCGCCTGATCGGGGCTCTGATCCCCGTGTCCCTGCTGGTGATCTCTGGGGTGGGCACCTGGTGGGTGCTGCGCCAGGAGCGTTCCCGGCCGTCGTCGTTCACCCGCCGTGGGGTGCCAGTGCATCTGGGTGGTAAGCCGTCGCTGGAGGAGTGGCGGCAAATGTCCACGAAGACGCATGGCGCGAACGACACGGCGCTGCTGGACACTGCCGAGTCCGCGGAGGCGACTGCGGCTCGGTTGGTGGATTGACACGCCCCCTCTCCTTCCCGCCGGAGATAAGGATCAACGCCCGGCTGCGGAAGGCCACCCAGAACCGGGGGCACCAGCCAAAAGGCTCCGGACCGATCATGGTCCGGGGCCTTTTGACGGCATCATTTGACGGCAGTCGTGTCTCAGGCGCCCGGCAGACGGCGCTTGAGCAGGCGGTCCATGTGGCTGATCGCCTCCCGCTGCGTGTCGTGAACGACGTGGGTATGGACGTCCATCGTGACGCTGATCTGGCTGCGACCGAGGATCTCCACGATGACCCTCGGTGCGACGCCGACCGCCGTCAGCAGGTATTGCTGCGAAGCACGTGCGTCAGAATTCCTGATTCACCCTGGCCCTCCCGGAACGGCATACCCGGTTGTCCGGCGAGGGAGGGAGCAAGACCGTGGACGTGCTGCACGAACGCTGCGCCGGCCTCGACATCAGCAAGAAGGACGCCAAGGTATGTGTCCGCACTCCGGGTACGCCTGCGCCGTGCATCGCGGCGCGAGGTGCGCATGATGGGCGCCAGCTGATTGACACCGCCGATTCACCTGCGGCTACCTACCCCCCGCTTGAGTCCGCACTCCCACTGCACGTCGGCCACCCGGCAAGGAACGCGAAGTGGTTCCCGTCTTTGCCTGGGGAAAGCGAGACAGCAGAGACCCCTACCACCGGTGGCAGGGGTACACGCAGCTAGAGCCCATTCAAACGGCGAAGGCGTTCGGCGCTCCCTCGCCGGACAACCGGGTATGCCGTTCCGGGAGGGCCAGGGTGAATCAGGAATTCTGACGCACGTGCTTCGCAGCAATACC